>JBCECW010000048.1:9846-12087 GCA_039207785.1 Pseudomonas sp.
AGTTCAGGCTGCCGTCTTCGGCTTCTTCGAACATCGGGAAGTCAACGACCCACATCGGCGCCCACTCACAGGTGAGCAGGTTGAGGTCGTGGCCCACTTTGATACGCAGCGCGCCCAGGGCGTCGCAAACGATCTTGGTCTTGTCGGCACCGAAGAACACGATGTCGCCATCCACAGCGCCTACGCGGTCAAGAATGACGTTGAGGTTGGCTTCCGGGATGTTTTTCACGATCGGCGTCTGCAGGCCTTCAACGCCCTTGGCGCGCTCGTTGACCTTGATGTAAGCCAGCCCCTTGGCACCGTAGTTGCCAACGAACTTGGTGTAGTCGTCGATCTGCTTGCGCGGCATGGCGCCACCGCCCGGTACACGCAGGGCAGCGATACGGCACTTCGGATCATTGGCCGGGCCGCTGAACACTTTGAAGTCCACTTCCTTGAGCTGGTCGGCAACGTCCACCAGTTCCAGCGGGATACGCAGGTCCGGCTTGTCGGAACCGTAGCGGCTCATGGCTTCGGCGAACGGCATATGGGGGAATTCACCGAATTCCAGGTCCAGTACTTCCTTGAACAGCTTGCGAATCATCTTCTCGGTGATGGCGATGATGTCGTCTTCGTCGAGGAAGCTGGTTTCGATGTCGATCTGGGTGAATTCCGGCTGGCGGTCGGCACGCAGGTCTTCGTCGCGGAAGCACTTGGCGATCTGGTAGTAACGGTCGAAGCCAGCCACCATCAGCAGTTGCTTGAACAGCTGCGGCGATTGCGGCAGGGCGAAGAAGCTACCGGGGTGGGTACGGCTTGGTACCAGGTAGTCACGGGCGCCTTCTGGCGTGGCGCGGGTGAGGATCGGGGTTTCCACGTCGAGGAAGCCGTTTTCGTCGAGGTAGCGGCGGATGCTGCTGGTCACGCGCGAACGCAGTTTCAGCTTCTCGGCCATTTCCGGACGGCGCAGGTCGATAAAGCGGTAGCGCAGACGGGTTTCTTCACCGACGTCGGTGTATTCGTTCAGCGAGAACGGCGGAGTTTCCGCTTCGTTCAGCACTTCAAGCTCATAGCCCAGCACTTCGATCGCACCGGAAGCCATGTTGGCGTTGTTGGCGCCGGCCGGGCGCAGACGCACCTTACCGGTGATTTTCACCACATACTCGCTGCGCACGCGGTCAGCCTTGGCGAAGGTTTCGGCGCGATCCGGGTCGAACACCACCTGGGCCAGACCTTCACGGTCGCGGATATCGAGGAAGATCACTCCGCCGTGATCTCGGCGGCGATGAACCCAACCGCACAGGGTGATTTCCTGACCTTCCAGGCTCTCGTTCAATTGGCCGCAATAATGGCTGCGCATCATGATGGTGGTTCGCTTCTCGTAATTCGACTATTCGGGGTGCTGCTTAATCGGCAGCCAAGTTCTTTTTCGCGCCGGTCTTGAAATCGGTCTCGTACCAGCCGCTGCCTTTCAGGCGAAAGCCGGGGACGGACAGCAATTTCTTCAACTCGGGGGCCTTGCAGGTCGGGCAATCGACCAGGGGCGAATCGCTGAATTTCTGAATGGCTTCCATCTGATGGCCGCAGGAAGCGCATTGGTAATCGTAAATGGGCATTGGCTTATCTCAGCTTGCGGAACAGCGTGTTGCTAGCCGCGGGTCGCTACAAGGGGCGGGAGTATATCGCGTCTGTCAATTGATGGCTAAATCAGCCTTTGCCAATAAAAGGCTAAATACCGTGCAAGCATCCAAGCGCGCTATGCATTTGCCCAATAGCATCTATTGACCCAGCCCCCGCGACACCCACCCCAGGGCCCATGCTAGGCTCTAGCCATCGTTTTAGCCCGCTCTTATCAGCCTGAACAAGGAGAAACGCCATGGAAATCAATATCGGAATTGCCGAACAGGACCGCGCTGCTATTGCTGAAGGCCTGTCCCGCCTGCTTGCCGACACCTACACCCTTTACCTGAAAACCCACAACTTTCACTGGAACGTCACTGGCCCGATGTTCAACACCTTGCACCTGATGTTCGAAGGGCAATACACCGAGCTGTCCCTGGCGGTCGACGCCATCGCCGAGCGGATTCGCGCCCTCGGCTTCCCGGCGCCGGGCACCTACGCTGCCTACTCGCGCTTGTCCTCGATCAAAGAGGAAGAAGGCGTACCGGCCGCTCAAGACATGATCAAGCAGCTGGTCCAGGGCCAGGAAGCCGTGGTGCGCACCGCACGCGGTATCTTCCCGCTGTTGGACAAGGTCAGCGA
>JBCECW010000049.1:0-12085 GCA_039207785.1 Pseudomonas sp.
CGGGCAATGACTGGGTGATCGTGGCGCTGGGCCATGCCGGTGAAGTCGAGCAGATCATCGTCGACACCCTGCACTTCAAGGGCAACTACCCGGACAGCTGCTCAATCCAGGGCGCCTTTGTAAAAGGCGGCACCGACAGCCAGATCGAAACCCAGAGCCTGTTCTGGCGTGAACTGCTGCCCAGCCAGAAGCTGCAAATGCACGCCGAGCACGAGTTCGCCGAGCAGATCAAAGCCCTGGGCCCGATCACCCATATCCGCCTGAACGTGTTCCCGGATGGTGGTGTTAGCCGTCTGCGTTTGTTTGGCAAGGTTGCCAAGTAATACACCGTCAGTCCCCTCTCCCACTTGCGGGAGAGGGTTAGGGAGAGGGGCTCTTCGACGCAGATTTGCGTTAAGGCCGGCCCTCTCCCCCAGCCCCTCTCCCGTAAACGGGAGAGGGGAGCTTTAAAGCCTCACTCACGAATAAGTAGAAACCAACATGCGCACACTGATCATCGAACCGCTGAGCAAAGAAGCCTTCGCCCCCTTTGGCGATGTGATTGAAACCGAAGGCAGCGACTACTTCATGATCAACAACGGGTCCACCCGCCGTTATCACAAGCTGGCAACGGTCGAGACTGCGCAGCCGGACGACAAGGCCATCATCAGCATTTTCAGCGCCGAAAAACTGGAGATGCCGCTCACCGTCCGCATGTTGGAGCGCCATCCGCAGGGCAGCCAAGCGTTTATACCGCTGCTCGGCAACCCCTTTCTGATCGTGGTCGCGCCAGTTGGCGATGCACCTGTATCAGGTTTGGTCCGTGCTTTTGTCAGCAATGGCAAGCAGGGCATTAATTACCATCGCGGCGTCTGGCACCACCCGGTGCTGACGATCGAAAAGCGGGATGACTTCCTGGTGGTTGATCGCAGTGGTTCTGGCAACAACTGCGATGAGCATTTTTTCCCTGAGGCAGAGCAACTTCTCCTCACCCCCCACCAATAAGAGAAGCTCGGCAACCGGCCAGCCGGTTCCGGGAAGAGGTAAAGACTGTGGAAGCACATTTGATTGAATGGGCGAACCTGGCCGTACGCTGGGTTCATATGATCGTCGGCATCGCCTGGATCGGTGCCTCGTTCTACTTCGTCTGGCTGGAAAACAACCTCAACCGGGTCAACCCGCGTGACGGTCTGGCCGGTGACTTGTGGGCCATCCACGGTGGCGGTATCTACCACCTGGAAAAATACAAACTGGCTCCGCCAAAAATGCCGGACAACCTGCACTGGTTCAAATGGGAAGCCTATTGGACCTGGATGTCGGGCGTTACCCTGCTCTTGATCGTCTACTACCTCAACCCTTCGCTGTACCTGATCGCCCCGGGCAGTGACCTGGCTCCTGCTGCCGCTATCGCCATTGGCGTCGGCTCGCTGGTCAGCGGCTGGTTTATCTACAACTTCCTCTGCGACTCGCCGCTGGGCAAACAACCGGCCCTGCTCGGCCTGGTGCTGTTCGCCTTGCTGGTAGGTGCAGCGTTTGGCCTGAGCCAGGTGTTTAGCGGGCGCGGTGCCTATATCCATGTCGGCGCCATTATCGGCACCATCATGGTCGGTAACGTGTTCAACACCATCATGCCGGCGCAACGCGCGTTGGTTAAAGCCATCGAAGAAAACCGCACGCCCGACCCGGCCCTGCCGGCCAAAGGCCTGCTGCGTTCGCGCCACAACAACTACTTCACCCTGCCGGTGCTGTTCATCATGATCAGCAACCACTTCCCGAGCACCTACGGCAGCCACTACAACTGGCTGATCCTGTCGGGCATCGCGGTACTGGCGGTGATCGTGCGTCACTACTTCAACACCCGCCATAACAGCAACAGCTTCAGCTGGGCGCTGCCGGCTGGTGCCCTGGGCATGATCTGCCTGGCGTTCGTCACCGGCCCGAGCCTGTCCACCGTCAGCGGTGCCAGCGACGCGCAAGCAGCGAAAACCATCGAATACCAACCGCTGCCAGCCACCGCCATTGGCGGCAAGACCGCCAAGGAAGCCGCCGAGGAAGCGGCCAAGCAGCCGGCACCGGCCGAGCAACCGGTGGCCCAGGTCAGCGCGCCGGCCGCCGGTGGTGCCGGGTTCGACAAGGTGCATGAAGTGATCCAGGTGCGTTGTGCGGTCTGCCATTCGGCCAAGCCCACCAACAGCATGTTTAGCGCAGCACCGGCGGGTGTGATGTTCGATACCCCGGCGCAGATCCAGCAAATGGCCCCGCGCATTCAAGCGCAGGCCGTGGCCACCCAGGCCATGCCATTGGGCAACCTGACCCAGATGACGCCGCAAGAGCGTGAGCTGATCGGCGCGTGGATTGCCAAGGGTGCGCAGGTGAACTGAGTTACCCGTCGTAAATAAAAAACCGCGCCTTGAGCGCGGTTTTTTATTGGAGCTTGCCCTCACCCCCAGCCCCTCTCCCGTAAACGGGAGAGGGGAGCCCAATCGCGATCGGCTCCCTCGCCCCTCCGGGGAGAGGGTTGGGGTGAGGGGCGGTTTTACAGCACATTCGGCTCAATCTCCAACTCAACCCCAAACCGCGCCAACACATCCGCCTGCACCCGCTTGGCCAGCGCCAGCAATTCACTGCCTGTGGCCGCGCCGTAATTCACCAACACCAGCGCCTGCAACTTATGAACCCCGGCATCGCCCTCGCGAAAGCCTTTCCACCCTGCCCGCTCGATCAGCCAGCCGGCGGCCAATTTCACCTGGCCATCGGCCTGGGGATACGCCACCAGATCGGCATGCTCAGTACGAATGCGTTCGGCCAGTTCTGCACTCACCAGCGGGTTTTTGAAAAAGCTGCCGGCATTACCGAGCACCGCCGGGTCTGGCAGTTTTTCCGCGCGAATCGCGCAGATGGCGCGGCTGACATCGCTGGCCGTCGGGCTATCAATGCCCTGCTCGCTCAAGCGCTGACGCACCGGGCCATATTCCAGGTGCAGCGTTTGCTGGCGGCTTAGCACAAAGCGCACCCGCAGGATCAACCAACGTCCCGGCTGCTGCTTAAACAGGCTATCGCGGTAGGCGAAGTTGCACTCAGCCAGGCTGAATTCGCGCAGTTCGCCGGTTTGCCGGTCCAGCGCCGTCAGGCTGCGGAACACGTCTTTGATCTCGACGCCGTAGGCGCCGATATTCTGCATCGGTGCCGCGCCCACGGTGCCGGGGATCAGGCTAAGGTTTTCCAGGCCAACCAGGCCCTGGGCCAGGGTCCATTGCACAAAGGGATGCCAGGGTTCGCCCGCCTCGGCCTCGACCAGCACCTGCTCGCCATCCTCGACCAGGCGAATCCCCCGGCTGGCCATGCGCAGCACCAAAGCCTGCACATCGCCGGTCAGCAACAGGTTGCTACCACCGCCAATCACCAGCAGCGGCAGTTGGCGCTCGGCGGCCACCTTCAGGGCGGCACGCACATCAGCGTCGTTATGGGCTTCCACGAATGCCGTGGCGGTCACATCGACGCCAAAGGTGTTGAAGGGTTTTAGCGAAACCCGCTCCAGAGGCCTCATAGCCGCCCCCGTACTTCATTGAGCAACTGTGAGCCGGCCTGCTCCAGCAGATCGAGTACATGCTCAAAACCCTCGGCGCCGCCGTAGTACGGGTCGGGCACTTCCTCTTCGTCCAGTTGGTAGCGACGCAGGTACAGGTCCAGCTCGGCGCGGCTATTGGCCGGCTGCAGGGCCTTGAGATCGGCGTAGTTGCTGTGATCCATGGCCAGGATCAGGTCGAAGCGCTCAAAGTCGGCACGGCTGACCTGGCGCCCGCGCAGGCTCGACAGGTCGTAGCCGCGCTGCAACGCTGCGGCACTGGCGCGGCTATCGGCCGGTTTGCCCACGTGCCAGGGGCCGGTGCCAGCGGAGTCGATCTCCACCAGCCCCTCCAGGCCAGCCCGCAACACCTGCTGGCGAAACACGCCCTCGGCCGAGGGCGAGCGGCAGATATTGCCCAGGCACACGAACAGAACGCGCATCAGGCCCCCAGCAGGCGCCGCACGCGCTCCAGGTCTTCCGGGGTATCGACCCCGGCTTGCGGCGCTTCCAGGGCGTCGGCGACATGGATACGCTCGCCGTGGAACAAGGCCCGCAGCTGCTCCAGGCACTCGGTGTCTTCCAACCAGCACGGGCCCCAGCTGACAAAGTTGTGCAGGAACTGCGCGCGGTAGGCGTAGATGCCGATATGGCGGCGATACGGTACACCGGCCGGCAAGGTGTCGCGGCTGGCTGCAAAGGCATCGCGGGCCCAGGGCAGCGGCGCGCGGCTAAAGGTCAGGGCCAGGCCATTCTGGTCGGTAACCACTTTCACCACATTGGGGTTGAACAGCGCGGTCACGTCTTCGATCGGCTCGGCCAAGGTCGACATCGCGGCTTCCGGGTGGGCGGCCAGGTTGGCGGCTACCTGGTCGATTACCGCTGGCGGAATCAGCGGCTCGTCGCCTTGCACATTGACCACGATGGCATCGCCAGCCAGGCCCAGGGCGCTGGCCACTTCGGCCAGGCGGTCGGTGCCGGAGTTATGGTCGACGCGGGTCAGTACCACCTCGGCACCAAAGCCCTTGCAGGCGTCAACAATCCGCGCGTCGTCGGTGGCCACCACCACACGCTGGGCGCTGCTTTTACGCGCCTGTTCCCAGACGTGCTGGATCATCGGCTTGCCGCAGATATCCTGCAGCGGCTTGCCCGGCAAGCGGGTGGAGGCGTAACGGGCGGGAATAACGACGGTAAAGACTGTGCTCATTTACTTGTCCAGGCGCTCATCGACATTCAGGCTGCGGGCTTCGGTTTCCAGCATCACCGGAATCCCTTCGCGCACGGGAAAGGCCAGGGCATCGGCCTTGCACACCAGCTCGGACTTGTCGTCCGCCAGCTTCAGCGGGCCTTTGCACAGGGGGCAGGCGAGGATATCGAGTAGTTTCGGGTCCATTACATGATCCTTAACGATTGAATGGAGAGCGGCTCAGACGGGCGCCAGCAACGTAGCCAGGCGGGCATCGAACCAGGCGAAAAATGCCGACGAGGGTGCGGCGTCGACAGCCAGGTACCACCAGTCATCAGCAGCAAAGGCGCGGCACTTTACGGCGTCCTTCTCGGTCATCACCAGCGGCAACGCGGGGCTGAACGTCAGCTGCGCGGCATCGAAGCGGGCGTGGTCGGCGAAGGCATGGGGAATCGGGCGCCAGTGTAACGCCTGCAACGTGTTGAAGAAACGCTGCGGGTTACCGATACCGGCCACGGCATGCACGGCCTGGCCAGCGGGGAAATGCTCAAGGGGCACGCGCTGGCCGCTGCGCAGATTGACCAGCGCCGAGGGCTGCAAGGTAAAACCGAAACCCTCAGCGCTGTCGCTGGCGGCACCGTTAAGCAACACGGCATCGACACTGTCCAACCGCTCCACCGGCTCACGCAGCGGCCCGGCCGGCAGGCAACGGCGGTTGCCCACGCCACGGGCGGCGTCGATCAGGACCAGTTCGATATCGCGCGCCAGGCGGTAGTGCTGCATGCCATCGTCGCAGAGGATCAGGTCCAGCGGCTCTTGCGCGAGCAAGGCTTGTACGGCGCGGGAGCGATCCGGGTCGATCATCAGCGGCACGCCGGATCGCTGCACGATCAGCAGCGGTTCATCACCGGCGTCGCTGGCCGATTGCTCGGCGCGCACCCGCCAGGGCAACTGCGGCGGCGTGGCGCCATATCCCCGACTGACCACCCCGACCTTAAGGCCACGGTTTTGGCAGTGAGCAATCAGGCCAAGGATCATCGGCGTTTTGCCGGTGCCGCCCACGGTGATATTGCCAACCACCACCACCGGCACGGGCGCGCGGTAGATCGTGCCCTCGCCCGCCAGAAAGCGCTGGCGCTTGCGCTGCACCACCGCGCGGTACAGGCACTCCAGCGGCCACAGCAAACGCAGGGCCGGGTGGCCCTGGTACCAGGCGTTTTGCAGTTTTTCCGAGAAAGCCATCAGCGCCTGGCTATCAAGGCGCCGACGGCGCCTCGATGGTGGTGATACGCAGGTGGCTGAAGCCCAGCTTGCCGGCCGCATCCATGGCGGTAACCACCGCCTGGTGGGTGGCCTTGCCGTCGGCATTGATGGTCAGCGGCAGGCTGTTGTCGCCCTCGGACTCGCGCTGGATGGCGGCCATCAAGGTCGCCAGGTCGCTCTTGGCCAATACCTGGTTGTTCAACGAATAGGTGCCGTCGGCGGCAATTGCCACTTCCATCTGCTTGAGCGCGGTGGCTTCCGGCGGCGTGCCACTGGCCGCTTCCGGCAGGTCGACCTTGAGTTGGGTCGGGCGGCTGAAGGTGGTGGTCACGACAAAGAACAGCAGCAGCACGAAAATCACGTCGATCAGCGACGTCAGGTTCAGAAACACCTCGTCGCGGGCAACACTGTTGGCTCTGCGGCGGAATTTCACGGCTTGCTGTCCTCGACGAAATCGACTTCGCGGTCGCCCTGGGTCACTTCCACCAACTTGATCGCTTCCTGCTCCATGGTGATCACGATTTCATCGACGCGGCGCAGCAGGTAGCGGTGGAAAAACACCGCTGGGATGGCCACGATCAAACCGGCGGCGGTGGTCACCAGCGCCTTGCCGATACCACCGGCCAATTGCCCGGCGTTGGCCTGGCCGTTGTCCATAAAGCCGCTGAAGATTTCGATCATGCCGAATACGGTACCCAGCAGGCCCAGCAGCGGCGCCATGGCGGCGATGGTGCCCAGGGCGTTGAGGTAGCGCTCCAGTTCATGGATCACCCGGCTGGCGGATTCTTCGATGCACTCTTTCATGATCTCGCGACCATGCTTGGAGTTGGTCAGGCCGGCGGCCAGGATCTGCCCCAGCGGCGAGTTGCTGCGCAGTTCCTTGAGCTTGTCTTTATTCAGTTGTTTGTCTTTGATCATGCGCCACACCTGCCCGAGCAGATGGGGCGGAGCCACGCGGCTCACGCGCAGGGTCCACAGGCGTTCGGCAACGATGGCCACGGTAGCGATGGAACACAGGATGATCGGTAGCATCATCCAGCCACCTGCTTTGACTAGCTCCCACACGGTGTTGGCTCTCCTGATTAAGCATGGCCTGCTAACTATGGCCGGACAAAAGTGGCGCCACTCTAGCATAGGGCTGGCGCCTCGCCGACCGTCGCGGTTCTCATTTTTCCCGCCAGAATCGCGCTTCGTGGCGCAGGCCCTCGGCGGGCCGAAAAGCGCCCAGTTGCACCTGCACGGCGCCCTGCTCCACGCTGTCGTAAACCGTGAGGCCCAGCGCGCGGTAGCGGGCCAGCACCTGGGGGTGGGGATGGCCGAAGGCATTGTGCGCACCACGTGAAACCAGCACCGAATGGCTGCCCAGGGCGCGCAAAAACACCGCCGACGAGGAACTGCGACTGCCATGGTGCGGCGCCTGCAGCCACTGAGCGTGGACGCCGGGGTGGGCGGCTAGCCAGGCGGCTTCGGCAGGCACGTCGATATCGCCGGTAAGCAATAGGCGCTCGCCACCGGCATCGACCAACAATACGCAGGAGGCTTGATTGCCCGTGGTCGCCCCTGGCCAGCGCCAGGTTTGAAAGTGCACGCCGTCCCATTGCCACTGGGCATGGTTGTCGCAGGCGTTGGCTGCCAGCGCAGCCGGCAGTTCGGCGGGCTCCCCGCTCAGTACCTCAGCCACGGAAAAACCACGCTGAACCGCCAGGGCGCCTCCAGCATGGTCGTTGTCGGCGTGGCTGATCAGCAGCAAGTCCAGATGGCGCACGCCCAGGCTACGCAGCGTCGGCAGCACCAGCCGCTCGCCGCTGTCGAAGTCATCGCGGCGCGGTCCGGCGTCATACAGCAGGGTGTGATGGCGGGTACGCACCACCACCGCCAACCCCTGCCCCACCTCTATTTGCAATACAGCGGCCTGGCCGACGGGTACGGCGGCGCGTGGGGGAAACAACAGCGGCAGCAGCATGGCCAGGCCCAGCGCCCGGACCGGTACGCCCGCCGGCGCCAGTAGCACCAACGCACCGACCATCCCCAAGCACCACGCCCATACCGGCACCTCGGGAGCCAGCCAGGCGGGCTGCCAAGCGGCGAATAGCTGTAGCAGGTTAAACAGCAGTTCCAGCAAGCCGCCGGCTATATAAAGCAAGCCTTCGCCGAGCCAGGGAATGGGGAGTGCCAGGGTGCCGAACAAGGCCAGGGGCACCACAGCCAGGCTCACCCAGGGCACCGCCAGCAGATTGGCCAGCGGCGCACTAACGCTCACGGGTAAGCCCAGGCCGATCAGCAGGGGTAGCAAGCCGAGGCTTATGGTCCACTGCGCGCGCGTCCAGGTTAACCACCAGGGCCAGGCGCCGAGGCGCCCGCCGAATACCCAGACCAGCACCAGCACCGCGCCAAACGACAGCCAGAAGCCCGGCTGCAAACTGGCCATCGGTTCGGCCAGCAGCACTAGGTCCAACGCCAGCAGTAACGGCAGCGCCACACCCAGATGACGAAAACGCAGACGCCAGGCCAGCACCAGCAGCACCATCACGCAGGCGCGTTGCACCGGCACCTGAAAGCCCGCCAGCACGCCGTAACCCAGGGCGCCGGCCGCCGCCAACAGGCAGGCACACGGCAACCACGGCAAGCGCTGCGGCCATAGACCCAGGCGTGCCAGACCAGCCACCAGGCCATAGAGCAACCCGGCAAACAGGCCGATATGCTGGCCGGAGATCACCAATAGATGCACCGTGCCGGTGGCCTGCAACACACGCCAGTCGGCATCGGACAGCCCCGAGTCATCTCCCAGCACCAGCGCCGCCAGGCCACCTTGGCGGCCAAAGGCATCCACTGCCAGCAGGCGCTGGCGCAGGTGATCGCGCCAGGCCAGCGGCCCCGTGGCAGCACTGATACGCTCGCCCTGCTTGACCGTGCCCTGGCCGCCAATGCGCTGGGCCAGCAACCAGGCCTCGTAATCGAAGCCCTGTGGGTTGACCAGGCCGCGCGGGCGCTTGAGTTTTACCGCCAGGCGCCAGGTTTCCCCGGCCTGTACCGGCGGGCCGCCATGCCAGGTAAGTCGCAGGCGGCTTGGCAGTTTGGCGCGCCGACTGCGGATGTCCTCCAGTTGAAAACGCACCACGCCCTGACCCTGCGCCGGCAACCCCACTACACGCCCTTGCAGCCAGCGGATCTGGCCGTCCAGTTCAGCACTCAAGCGCTCATCCAGGGCACCTTGCGCCGAGTAACAGGCCCAGCAAAAACCCAGTAGCGCCAATCCCAAGGGGCGGCCTGCGCGGTGTGCCAGCGCCAACCCGCCCACTAGCGCCAGCCCCACCAACCAGCCTGCCGATGGCAACACCGGTAACCAGCGCAGGGCCAGCATGCCCAGCGCCAGCGCCAACATCCCTGTGCGCATCTACCCTGCTCCCTGCCGCGCCGTGTGTCGCTTTGGCCAAACCGGCGCTGCTTATTTGTTGTCACAAAGTCGACGTATAACGCCCGAACAATCGCGGCATAATCCGCCTCTTTCCGCCTGCCCGAGATGCCTATGCCGCGCCGCCTGTTCAAGCGCTATATGCCCAACCCCGAGCTGATCCGCGAGCACAAGTCGCTGCGTTTTCTCGGCACGTTGATGCATGACCCCAACCTCTGGCACCTCAATCGTCACTCGGTGGCACGTGCCATGGCGGTCGGCTTGTTCGCGGCGTTTATCCCCCTGCCTCTGCAAATGCTGATAGCCGCTTCCCTGGCGATCCCGCTACGCGCCAACCTGCCGATCTCCGTGGGGCTGGTGTGGCTGACCAACCCCATCACCATGCCGCCGGTGTTTTATTGCACCTACCAGCTCGGTTCCTGGGTGCTGCAGGTGCCGGTGGGCGAGATCACCACCGTGGTCTGGCCACGGATCAGCCACTTTTTCGAAGAACCTTCCTGGGAGCTGATCCAGCTGCTATGGAAACCGATCCTGGCGCCGTTCCTGCTCGGCTCGGTACTGGCCGGGCTGATCGCCGGCGCCCTGGGCTACGTGCTGACCATGCTGTACTGGCGCTGGTGGGTACGCAGCAGCTGGAAAAAGCGCCAGGCCAAGCGCCGGCAAACGGCAGAGTCCTAGGCGCCAGCTCCTCTGCCACTCACGGCGGCACGCCGGTGCCCTGCAACATGATCGGCACCAGGTTGCTATCGCCCGTAGGCTTCACCAGGTTGGCGTAGATAAAGGTCAGGATGGATCGCTCTTCGTTGCTGGTGTTGCTCACCCTGACCCGCGCCTGGCCGGCGCCATCGGTAATGGCCGCTGCCTCGGAAAGACTGCATAGATGAGGCGTGGCGCTACTCCAGTTCAGCAGCAGCCCCTTGACCGGCATGCCATCGCCGCTGGTGGCCAGCGCCGTTACCAGGGTTTCAGCGGCATTGGGCAAGGTCGGCAACAGTGCCCGCAGGTTGATCTTGATCTGAAAGCTGACCTCGAGAGACGTCTGCACATCCGCTCCCACCGTCGCATTGACGGTGACCCCATCGCGGTACACCGGGCTGCTGACGCGCATTTGAGCAACGCCCCGGGCATCGGTCAGCGACGTGCCAGCATCCAGCACTGCCCCCGCGCTGTTATTGGTCAAATACCAGCGCACCTCCGTGCCCTCGCCCACCTCGTTGCCCTCGCTATCGGAAACATGCGCCTCCAGCAATGACGTGGCGTGGTTATCCGCCGCAATCACCAAGGGCAGCGCATTGAGCTCCATATGCTCTGCCGTCACAGGGGTAAAGGTCACTTCGGCCGAACCCTGGGCTGCCTCTGCCGTTGCCTGCACCGTGGCTACCCCCGCTACCTTCGCACTGGTAAGCACCACGGTGGCGACGCCGATCGCATTGGTGCTGGACGACGCGGCTGCCAACTGCCCGGCCGATGTCGTCCAGTTCACCAGCACCCCTTCGCCAACCCGGTTACCAAACACATCGCGCACCGTAGCGCTCAGGGTGGAATGGCTGCTGCCATTGGCGACAAGGCTGGCTGGCGTGGCGGCAACGCTTAGCTCAGTGGGTGCGCCGGCAACAAAGTTGACGCTCAGGGAATTGCGCGCCGCGCCTGCCGACGCTTCGACCGTGCCGGTGGTAATGGTATTTGCACTGGTCAGGCGCATCGTCGCCACGCCATCGGCGTCGGTCACCGACGACTCGCCGGCCAGGCTGCCGGCAGTGACCGTCCAGCTCACCACCACGCCCGGGCCAACCGGATGGCCAAGGCGATCGCGCACATCCGCACGCAGCTCGGAGGTACTGCTGCCATCGGCGACGATATTGCCGGGCGTCGCCGACAACTGCATACCCAGCACACCTGGCGCCGGCACCCCGGCGACAAAGCTCACCTGGGTAGTGGCGCGCGCCGCTGCTGCCGAGGCCTCGACCGTGGCGATAGTTACATCGGTAGCGCTGGTGAGGGCCATGGTCGCGGCGCCAGTGGCATCGGTCAGCGACGAACTGACGGCCAGCTCCCCGGCGCTGCTGCTCCACGCCACCGGCACTCCGGCCCCCACCGAGTTGCCGTGCGCATCCTGGAGCGAGGCCGTTAGCGTCGTGGTGCTGCTGCCATCGGCAGGGATGGCGGTTGGTGTCGCCACCAGAGCCACGCTCGCAGCCTCGCCCGCCGTAAAGCTGACCGTTGCCAAACCATGGGCGGCGCCAGCCGAGGCTTCCACGGTTGCGATGGCAACGGCTGTCGAACTGGTCAACGTCATGGTTGCGGTGCCGGTAGCATCGGTAATCGACGACAGACCTGCCAGTTGCCCAGCCGTAGTCGACCATGCCACCTGGACACCCGCCCCCACCGAGTTACCGTGAAGATCCTTGACCGTTGCAGTCAACGTCGAGGCACTACTGCCGTCGGCAACGATAGATGCGGGCGCCGCGGCAAGATCCAAGGTGGCGGCAGCACCGGCGACAAAACTTACGTTCGCGGTGTTTCGAGCAGCACCCGCCGTAGCCTCCACAGTCGCCGTGGCTACTGCGCTGGAACTGGTCAGTTGCATGGTAGCGATGCCATTGCCATCGGTAACGGATGATCCATTCGCCAAGGTTCCCGCCATCGCTGTCCAGTTCACCATTACACCGGCGCCTACTGG
>JBCECW010000050.1:0-11973 GCA_039207785.1 Pseudomonas sp.
AGGTCATCCAGGGCAATGGAAAAGCCCATGGCGCGGTAGTGATGCAGGGCGGTGTAGAGCAGGGCGAAATCTTCGGTCGGCGATTGCTCGGTCAGCTCGATCACCACCTGGCTCGGGGGAATGCCGTAGGTCTGCAGCAGCTTGAGGGTGCGGCCTGGCTGGTGGGTCGGCTCCAGCAGCGAATCGGGCGACACGTTGAGGAACAGCTTGCCTTCAAGCTTTTGCTCGCTGAATGCGCGGCAGGCGCTTTTGCGGCAGGCCAGTTCCAGCTCGCTCAGGCGCCCGGCGTGGCGTGCGATACCAAACAGGTTGACGGGGGAGTGCAGGGGGCTATTCGAGGGGCCGCGGGTCAGTGCTTCATAGCCCAGGATGCGCCGCTCGGACAGCGACACAATGGGCTGAAACAGGCTGTGCAAGTCGCCGTGAGCAAGGATGGGGTCCAGCGCGCTCAACTGCTCGGTGACGGTCATTGGGACTCTCGATGGCTTGAAAACAAAAAGGGGCTGATATCGCTATCAGCCCCTTATTTCACGACAGTTCAATGACTGTTTGATGACGCTCCGTCAGTGCTTGGCCATCGACGAACTCAAACCCAGGTAGTCGAGCAGGATCTGCCCGGTCTCGGACAGGTAGGCGTCGTCTTCGGGTTTCAGTTTGTCGTCTTCGGTTGGCAAGGCGTCTTCGTCTTCCTTCTTCAGCTCCTTCAACGGTTCCTGGCCCTTGGCGGCACGGCGGGTGTTTTCCATGGCCAGTTGCTGGGTTTCGATGTCGGTGTGTTGCGCACGACGCTTGGTTTCGTTCAGGCTGACGGTGGTTTCGTGGCTCAGCTTCTGCGCCAGTTCCAGCCGCTCGCGGGTGAAGACAAAATCGGCATCCTTGGCCACGCGGGCATCGTGACGGGCCTTGAGCTCAACCAGGAAAGGCTTGAATGGGTCGGTCTCTGGCTTGATCGCCGGGCGGATGCTGTCCCACGGCATGGCTTCGGGCAGGGCGCTCTCGCCGATTTCCTTGGTGTCGACCACCGCCGGGTAGGCGATGTCCGGCAATACGCCTTGGTGCTGGGTGCTCTGGCCGGAGACGCGGTAGAACTTGGCCAGGGTCAGCTTCAGCTCGCCATGGTTCAGCGGTTGAATGGTTTGCACTGTACCTTTGCCGAAGGTCTGGCCACCGAGGATCAGGGCGCGGTGGTAGTCCTGCATGGCGCCGGCAAAAATCTCCGAAGCCGAGGCCGAAAGGCGGTTGACCAGCAGGGCCATCGGGCCGCTGTAGTAGGTGCCTGGGTTTTCATCGGCCAGCACATCGACACGGCCATCGCTGTTGCGTACCAGCACGGTCGGGCCCTGGTTGATAAACAGGCCGGTCAGTTCGGTGGCTTCCTGCAACGAACCGCCGCCGTTATTACGCAGGTCGATCACCACGCCATCGACTTTCTCTTTCTGCAATTCGGCCAGCAGTTTCTTCACATCGCGGGTGGTGCTCTTGTAGTCCGGGTCACCGGCGCGGAAGGCCTTGAAGTCGAGGTAGAAGGCGGGAATCTCGATCACGCCGAGCTTGTAGTCGCGGCCATCGTGGTTGAGCTTGAGCACCGATTTTTTCGCCGCCTGCTCTTCCAGTTTTACCGCTTCGCGGGTGATGGAGACGATCTTGCTGGTCTGGTCATTCGGGCCGTTGGTGGCGGGCACCACTTCCAGGCGCACCACCGAGCCTTTCGGGCCGCGGATCAGCTTGACCACTTCATCCAGGCGCCAGCCGATTACATCGACCATCTCGCCATTGCCTTGGGCCACGCCAACGATCTTGTCGGATGGTGCCACTTGCTTGCTCTTGTCGGCCGGGCCGGCCGGTACCAGGCGCACCACCTTGACGGTGTCGTTGTCGCTTTGCAGCACGGCACCAATACCTTCGAGCGACAGGCTCATATTGATGTCGAAGTTTTCTGCGCTGTCGGGCGACAGGTAGTTGGTGTGCGGGTCGTAGGATTGGGCGAAGGTGTTGATATAGGCCTGGAAGATATCTTCGCTGCGGGTCTGCTCCAGGCGCGCCAGTTGATTCTTGTAGCGCTTGGTCAGCAGCTCCTGGATCGCGGCAGGTTCTTTGCCGGCGATTTTCAGACGCAGTACTTCATCTTTAACGCGCTTGCGCCACAGCTCATCGAGCTCGGCGGTGTCTTTGGCCCAGGGGGCTTTTTCGCGGTCGACCATCAGGCTTTCATCGGCGCTGAAGTCGATCTTGTCGATGCCTTTGTTCAGCAGGCCAAGGGCGAAATCCAGGCGCTGTTTCAGGCGATCGAGGTGGCGTTTGTAAATGGTGAAACCGGGGTCGAGGTCACCACTTTTAAGAAAGTCGTCGAACTGCGTGCGCCATTTATCGAACTCGGCAATGTCGCTGGCAATGAAGTAGCTGCGCGAAGGGTCGAGCAGCTTGAGGTAGCTCTCGTAGATGATGACCGAGCGATCATCATTGAGTGGCGGCTTGCTGTAGTGATGGCGCTTGAGCAGTTCCACCACATTGAGACTGGCGATTACCTGCTCGCGGTCGGGCTGCAATTTGTCCCAGCTGTTGTTCGCGCTTGTCGCCGCGGCACAGGCGGTAAGGGGGAGGGCACTGAAACCGATCAAAAGGGCTAAGGCGGTGCTGGGAACGAAGCGCTGCATGCTGAGTCGACGCGAGGGTAGTTGATAACGCATATTAGGCCGTCTTTGAGAGCGCCGGTTCCGTTGGGCCCCGGCTGCATAATGCAAATAGCTCGATGGTTCGCACCGGGCTCAGTCCGAAGTCACTATGGAGGCACTGTGAAGGCATTGCAAGGCGTTGAAGGACGCGCTGAATGGGCAGAACGACCAAGTCTCACCTGTGATGTCGGGCAGATCAGAATTCGTGTTGCAGCGGCCGGTCTCAATCGCGCCGATCTGTTGCAGCGTGCGGGTCTGTATCCACCACCGCCAGGTGCCAGCGATACTCTGGGCCTGGAGTGCTCCGGCGTCGTCAGCGAAGTGGGCGCAGGCAGCTCCTGGCAGGTGGGTGATCGTGTTTGTGCGCTGCTGGCAGGCGGCGGTATGGCTGAGGAAGTCGTTGTCGATGGGCGCCATGCCCTGCCGGTTCCGGAAGGCGTAAGCCTGGTGGAAGCGGCGGTGATTCCCGAGGTGTATGCCACGGCGTGGCTCAACCTGTTCCAGCTGGCGCAGCTCAAGCCCGGTGAAAAAGTGTTGTTGCATGCCGGCGCCAGCGGCGTGGGCTCGGCGGCCATCCAGTTGTGCAAGGCCTTTGGCAATCCCTGCTGGGTGAGCGTGGGCTCGGCGGATCGTCTGGCCTACTGCGAAAACCTCGGCGCCCAGGGCGGCGTATTGCGCGATACCGATCTGGAAAGCCTGCGCGATTTTGCTCCGTTTGATGTGATTCTCGACCCGGTGGGCGGCAACTACGCCGAGCTCAACCAGCAGTTGGCGGCGGTCGATGGGCGCTGGGTGTCGATTGGCTTGATGGGCGGGCGCAAGGCGCAATTCGACCTGGCGCTGCTACTGGCCAAGCGCGTGCAATTTATCGGTTCCACCCTGCGCAGCCGCAGTGACCAGTTCAAGGCCGACCTGCTCGGCGACCTGCATCAGCAGGTATGGCCATTGTTTACCGAGGGTCGACTCAAGCCGCAGTTGGAGCGTACCTTTAAGGCCAAGGATGTGGAGGCCGCTTTTGCTGCACTTGCCAGCAATACTGTGTCCGGAAAGGTCGCGTTGCTATTGGATGAATCTCTAAGCTAATCAGCAGGTTCCATTACGCTTTTAGATTGCAGACCTGTGGCGGCGATTTACGAAACCAATCGTTGCCATGGGTTCAATCAATAGGCTCTTTCAGGCATATCGGCTTACTATCCTTCCCGTAAATTTCTTAACCCTGAAATTTCTCAACCAGAAGGACTTAGCGAATGTCTCTGATCAACACCGAAGTCAAACCGTTCACCGCCAATGCTTTTCACAACGGTAAATTCATCGAAGTGACCGAGCAGTCCCTGAAGGGCAAGTGGTCGGTACTGATCTTCATGCCGGCAGCATTCACCTTCAACTGCCCAACCGAAATCGAAGACGCCGCTAACAACTACGCCGAATTCCAAAAAGCCGGCGCTGAAGTTTACATCGTTACCACCGACACCCATTTCTCCCACAAGGTATGGCACGAAACCTCGCCAGCTGTTGGCAAGGCTCAGTTCCCGCTGATCGGTGACCCGACTCACCAACTGACCAACGCTTTCGGCGTACACATTCCGGAAGAAGGTCTGGCTCTGCGCGGCACCTTCGTGATCAACCCGGAAGGTCTGATCAAGACCGTTGAAATCCACTCCAACGAAATCGCTCGTGACGTATCGGAAACCCTGCGCAAGCTGAAAGCTGCTCAGTACACCGCTGCTCACCCAGGTGAAGTTTGCCCAGCCAAGTGGAAAGAAGGCGAGGCCACTCTGGCTCCGTCCCTGGACCTGGTCGGCAAGATCTAAATCAGCCCGGAGCCTTTTAGCGGGCTCCACTGATTAGGTAAGCAGCGCTGCGGGGCATGACCTGCTCCGCACGCCCGAATGCCTGGGCGCAATCCGCTCGGGCATTTTTTTCCCTGAAATTCGTAAAAAGGAAGGACCGCTATCATGTTGGACGCCACTCTGAAGACCCAGTTGAAGGCTTACCTCGAAAAGGTGACTCAGCCATTCGAGATCGTCGCGTCCCTCGATGACAGCGACAAATCCCGCGAACTCAGCGGTCTGTTGCATGAAATCGTCGGCCTGACCGACAAAATTTCCCTGCGTGAAGATGGCAGCGACGAGCGCAAGCCGTCCTTCTCGCTGAACCGCCCCAACGCCAATATCAGCCTGCGTTTTGCTGGTATTCCGATGGGCCACGAATTCACCTCGCTGGTGCTGGCCCTGCTGCAAGTGGGTGGCCACCCGTCGAAGGTCGCGGCGGATGTGATCGAGCAGATCAAAAACATCCCCGGCGAATTCAATTTCGAAACCTACTACTCGCTGTCCTGCCAGAACTGCCCGGACGTGGTCCAGGCGCTGAACCTGATGGCAGTGCTCAACCCCAATATCCGCCACGTGGCCATCGACGGCGCGCTGTTCCAGGCTGAAGTCGAAGCCCGCCAGATCATGTCGGTGCCGAGCATCTACCTGAACGGCGAACTGTTCGGCCAAGGCCGTATGGACGTCGAGCAAGTGCTGGCCAAGATCGACACCGGCGCCGCCACCCGTGATGCCGAGAAGCT
Source organism: Pseudomonas sp. (assembly GCA_039207785.1). Lineage (GTDB taxonomy): Bacteria > Pseudomonadota > Gammaproteobacteria > Pseudomonadales > Pseudomonadaceae > Aquipseudomonas. The sequence continues at coordinate 5,245 of JBCECW010000050.1, forward strand.
CAACGCCAAGGAAGCCTTCGATGTGCTGGTGGTCGGCGGTGGCCCGGCAGGTGCTGCGGCGGCTATCTATGCCGCGCGTAAAGGCATCCGTACCGGTGTGGCGGCTGAGCGCTTCGGCGGCCAGGTGCTGGACACCATGGCCATCGAAAACTTTATCTCGGTACAGGAAACCGAAGGCCCGAAACTGGCCCGCGCCCTGGAAGAGCACGTCAAGCAGTACGAAGTCGACATCATGAACTTGCAGCGCGCCACCGCGCTGGTTCCAGCCAAAAATGCAGGCGACTTGCACGAGATCAAGTTCGAAAGCGGCGCGTCGCTGAAAGCCAAGACCGTGATCCTGTCCACCGGCGCCCGCTGGCGCGAAATGAACGTACCGGGTGAGCAGGAATACCGTAACCGCGGCGTGGCCTACTGCCCGCACTGCGACGGCCCGCTGTTCAAGGGCAAGCGCGTAGCGGTGATTGGTGGTGGTAACTCCGGAGTGGAAGCCGCCATCGACCTGGCGGGTATCGTCAGCCACGTGACCCTGATCGAGTTCGACAGCCAACTGCGTGCCGACGCCGTGTTGCAACGCAAGCTGCACAGCCTGCCGAACGTGAAGGTGATCACCAGCGCGCTGACCAGCGAAGTAAAAGGTGATGGCCAGAAAGTCACCGGCCTGGTGTACAAGGACCGCAACTCCGACGAGTTCGTCAACGTCGAGCTGGAAGGCATCTTTGTGCAGATCGGTTTGCTGCCTAACAGCGAGTGGCTCAAAGGCACCATCGAGCTGAGCAACCGTGGCGAGATCATTGTGGATGCACGTGGCGAGACCTCGCTGCCGGGTATCTTCGCCGCAGGTGACGTGACCACCGTGCCGTACAAGCAGATCGTGATTGCGGTCGGCGAGGGTGCCAAAGCGTCGCTGAGCGCGTTTGATCACCTGATCCGTACCACCTGATCGAAACCGCAATAAGCAAAAAGGGCAGCCCATGGGTTGCCCTTTTTGCTTTGGATCGCTTGGTGCGCGGAGCGCACCCTACGGATTCGGCGTAAGTTCACTCGGTACCGTAGGGTGCGCACCGAGCACCGCGAACACTATCGCCAACTCAAAATCGGCCACCCGGCCTTCTCGGCATGCTCACGGAGCACCGGATCGGGGTTCACTACGCGTGGTTGGCTGACTTGCGACAGCAGCGGCAAATCGTTGCGCGAGTCGGAGTAAAAGTACGCGCCCTCCAGCGTTTCCCCTTGCTCGGCCAGCCAGGCGTGCAAGCGCGTGACCTTGCCTTCGCGGTAGGTCAGCACCCCTTGGGTCGCACCGCTGTAATGGCCGTGCTGTTCTTCCAGGTCGATGGCCAACACTTCATCAATCTTCAAGCGCGCGGCAATGGCGCTGACCAGAAAATGCGCCGAGGCGGAAATCACCAGGATGCGGTCGCCGGCCTCACGGTGGGTGGCCAGGCAACGGGTGGCGTCGCTAAAGAAAATCGGCTCGATCACATCTTCCACAAACGGCTCGACTACAAAGGCCACTTCCTCGGCGGTACGTCCCACCAGAGGGGACAGGCTGAAAGCCATATAGTCTTCCATCGCCAGCTTGCCTTCGGCGTAGAGCGCCATCAGCTCGTGGTCTTTTTGCACAAAGGACTCGCCATCCACCCAGCCGATATCCGCCATATGCTGGCTCCACAGGCTGGCGCAGTCGCCGTCGATCAGGGTGTCGTCCAGGTCGAAAATTGCCAGGGTCATTACGCCACCTCCCGGATCGCGTCGCTGTCGATGCTCAGGTTCAGGCGTGTGCCATCGCCATGCAGGTCGCTGGCGCTGCGGTTCAGTACGTCCACCAGCAGCTCTACGCCGCGGGCTTCGACGCGGTAGCGAATCACATTGCCCAGCAGGCTATGGCTGCGTACCTGCGCCTCGATATCGCCTGCGCCCAAGGCAATCGCTTCCGGGCGGATGGCCACGCGGCCTGCCACCGGGCGTAGCAGCAGGCGGCTGGCGGCATCGGCGTCGAGCAGGTTGTAGTTGCCGATAAAGCCGGCGGCAAAGGCATCTGCTGGTGCGGTATAGAGGGTTTCGGCATCGCCGCTTTGCACGATCTTGCCGGCGTTCATCAGGAAGATACGGTCCGACATGGTCAGCGCTTCTTCCTGGTCGTGGGTGACGAAGATGGTGGTCAGGCCCAGCTCCTGCTGGATGCTGCGGATCTGTTCGCGCAGGTGTTTGCGAATCCGTGCATCCAGCGCCGACAGCGGTTCATCGAGCAGCAGCAAACGCGGGCGGGTCACCAGCGAGCGCGCCAGGGCCACACGCTGGCATTGGCCGCCAGACAGCTGGTGTGGATAGCGATCGGCAAAGCTGCCGAGCTCGACCATTTCCAGCGCTTCTTTCACCCGCTTGGCGCTGTCGTCCTTGCTGACCTTTTGCATGCGCAGGCCAAAGGCAACGTTCTGCTGCACGCTCATATTGGGGAACAGGGCATAGCTCTGGAACACCATGCCGATATCGCGTTTCTGCGGCGACAGCGGCACCAGGTCCTGGCCTTCGAGCAGGATCTTGCCGCCGTTCACTTCGGTCAGGCCGGCGATGCAGCGCAGCAACGTGGACTTGCCGCAGCCCGACGGGCCAAGCAGGGTGACGAATTCGCCCTTGCCGATTTCGCAATTGATATCGCTGAAAATCGAGGTGGCGGCGTAGCTTTTGTGCAGCCCCTGAATGCTCAGAAAACTCATGCTTTGTCCTTGTTCAAACGGTTGGCTGCCCAGGTGAACAGCAGCACGAAAAAGAAGTAGGAAATCACCAGGGCGCTGTTGAAGTGGCCGCTGCTGTTTTTCATGTTGTTCAGGTACACCTGCAGGGTTTCATAGCGCGTGCCCACCAGCAGGTTGGCGAAGACGAATTCGCCGAACAGAAAGGAAAACGACAGGAACAGCGACACCATCAGGCCTTTGCGCAGGTTGGGCAGCACCACCAGGAATGCGGCTTTCCAGGTGCTGGCGCCCAGCAGGTGGGCGGCGTCCATCAGGTCGGTGAGGTTGATCGCTTGCAGGTTGTTGGTGATCGCCCGGTACATAAACGGCAGGGCCACGGTGAAATAGCAGCCGATCAGGATCCACGGCGTGCCCACCATGGCCAGCGGTCCGGAGCCATAGATTTGCAGCAGGCCCACCGACGACACCACCGGCGGCACCGCGAAGGGCAGCAGGATCAGGATATTCATCAGGCCGTCGAGTTTCGGGAAGTGGTAATGCACCACGAATAGCAGCGGCAGAATCAGCACCACCGCCAGCAGCAAGGCGCCAAAACACACCAGCAGCGACTGGCCGAAGGCAGTGAGAAAACGCGGGTCGGTCCAGAGCTGGATATACCACTTCAGCGTCAGGCCATCGGGCAGGATGGTCGCTGACCAGCTGGTGGATATGGAGTAGAGCAGGGTGCCGGCCAGCGGCAACAGCAGGATCAGAAACAGCAGGGTGACCACCGTGCGGTGATACAGCCCGGCCGCTCGGGCTTCAACGCGCGACATGGTAGCTCCTCTTCAACAGCCATTGATGCACCACGGTAATCACCGCCATCAGCCCCACCAGCACCATCGCCAGGGCGCTGGCCAGGTTCGGGTTGAGCGAGATATCGCCGGCCACCATGGCGGCAATGCGGATCGGCAATACGTTGAAGTTGCCGGTAGTCAGCGCATACACCGTGGCGTAGGCGCCCAGGGCATTGGCCAGCAGGATGATAAAGGTGCCAAGTAGCGCCGGGGTCAGCACTGGTAGGCCGATATGCCGCCAGAAATCCCAGGTGCTGGCGCCGAGCAATTCGGCCGATTCGCGCCAGTCTTCGCGCAAGGCGTCGAAGGCGGGGTAGAGCAACAGCACGCCGAGGGGAATCTGGAAGTAGGTGTAAAGCACGATCAGGCCGGTTTTCGAGTACAGGTTGAAGTCCTCGATCACGCCGGCTTGCTTGAGGATCAGGGTCAGTGCGCCGTTGAACCCCAGCAGGATGACAAAGGCAAAGGCCAGCGGTACGCCGGCGAAGTTGCTGGTCATATTCGAGAAGGCCATGACGAAGTCGCGCAGCTTGCTGTCGACCTTGCGCAGCGAGTAGGCGCCCAGGATGGCGATCACGATGCCGATCACGCTCGACCAGAAGGCAATTTCCAGGCTGTGCTGGATGGCCTGCAGGTAGAACTTTGAGCTGAACACCTTGGCGTAGTTGCTCAAGCCCCAGCCGGCGGCGCTGTCCAGGCTATTGATCGCCACCCACAGCAGCGGGGCGATCTGGAAGGCGAAAAAGAATACGGCAAAGGGCGCCAGGCATAGCAGGGCCAGCCATTTGCCACGGGTGACTGAACTCACTTCAACAGCTCCCGGCAGACAGGTTTGTCGTGGGGCACACCCAGCAGTTCGCAGATGGTGCCGCACAGGTCGGTTTGTTTTGGCGTGGCATAGCTGTCCAGGCTGAACGCATCGCCCAGCACAAACAGCGGCACTTCGCGCTCTTCGGTGAGCAAGCCGTTGTGGCTGCGGTCGTTGTTCATGCCGTGGTCGGCGGTTACCAGTACCTGGTAGCCGGCGTCGAGCCAGCGTTGCAGGTACTCGGCCAGCAGCAGGTCGGCCACCCGCGCGCTGTTGCGGTACTGCGGGCTGTCGAGGCCGTGCCGGTGCCCGGCGTCGTCGATATTCATCGGGTGTGCCAGGAGAAAATTCGGTGCCACACGCACCCGCAGGCTCTCGGCATCGGCAAACAGATGGGAATCGGGGTAGTGGTCGGCATAGTAGAAATGGCCGTGCTGGATTGGCAGCTCGGGGGCGTCGGTATGGCGGTCGCGCGCGGCCTGGAAGGGGCTGCGGTTATACAACTCGCTAACCCAGTGGTAAGCCGCTGCCGCGGTGGTCAAACCCGCTGCCGTGGCGTAGTGAAAAATGCTCTGCTGGTTGGACAGGCGCGACACATCGTTATGCACGATGCCGCTTTCAATCGGCGGTACGCCGCTGAGGATGCATTCGTAGAGTGGGCGCGAGAGTGATGGCAGCTCGCATTCGAGCTTGTACAGCGCGGCCCGGTTGGCGCCGCAGTAAGCCTGCAGATGGCCCATCGCGTGTTGCGCGACGCCATAGTTAAGGCCGTCGAGCAGCACCAGGATGACGTTGTGTTTCATGGTTTACCTCAAAGCCTTACCAAAACAGAAGAAAGCGGCACGCCGCTTTCTTCTGTCACGGGGGGCTTATCACTCCATGTTGATAATCACGTTTTCCTGCCACAGGCCCGGCAGCGCCTTGGAGGTTTCTTCCCAAGCCTTGGCGTCCTTGATCGGCTGCACCTTGGCGTATTGCGCGTTCGGCAGCAGTTTGGCTTGCACCTCGGCCGGCAGGGTCAGGTGTTCAGCGCGGATTGGGCGGGCGTTGCCCTTGGCCAGGTTGATCTGCCCGGCGTCGCTCAAGATGTACTCACGCGCCAGCTTGGCGGCGTTCGGGTGCTTGGCGTATTTGTTGATGATGGTGGTGTAGCCGGAGATCACCGAACCATCGGACGGGATCAGCACCTCGAAGCGGTTCGGGTCGATCTGGTCGCGGTAGGACAGGCCGTTGAAGTCCCAGACGATACCGACTTCCACTTCACCCTTCTCGAGGGTCTGGATGGTCGGGTTGGCCAGCGACAGGCGACCCTGCTCGGCGATTTCAGCAAACAGGTCGAGGCCTGGCTGGATATTCTTTTCATCACCGCCTTTGGCGATGGCGGCAGCCAGCACGCCGTTGACGGCCTGGGCAGCGGAACTTACGTCACCGATGGCGACCTTGTACTTGCCTTTCTCCAGGTCAGCCCAGGATTTCGGCACGTCGCTGACCAGCTTCTTGTTGACGATAAACGCGATGGAGCCGGTGTAGGCCAGCATCCAATGGCCGTCTTTATCTTTGGCCCAGTCAGGAATCTGTGCCCAGGTACTGGGTTTGTAGGCTTGGGTAACACCCTGTGCAGCGGCGATGGGGCCAAAGGCCGCGCCGACGTCACCGATATCGGCGGTGGCATTGTCTTTTTCGGCGGCGAACTTGGCGATTTCCTGGGCCGAGCTCATGTCGGTATCCAGGTGCTTGAGGCCATAGAGTTTGCCCAGGTCGGCCCAGGTGTCTTTCCAGTTGGCCCAGCTGTCTGGCATGCCCACGCTGTTTACTTCGCCTTCGGACTTGGCGGCGGTTTCCAGGCTTTTCAGATCGGCATCGGCGGCCATGGCCAGGTTAGCCAGAGCAATGGTCGATCCCAGGATTGAAGCTAGCAACAGGCGTTTCATTCGACGCTCCTTCGTGTTGAGGGTGTTGGTCTAGATCAGCAATAGCCAAGCCAAGTTAGCGGTGTTGGATGACAATTTTGTGTCGTGCCGCGCAGGCTTGCCGCCGCGCTGCGGCTGGCAGCGGGGGCGTCCAGCAAGCGTAGACCATGCTTAAGTGCTTGATTTGGAAAAGTTAGAGGCTGCGCTGCGGTTGGCATATAGCGTGCAAAAGCGAGGTGATGTCATCCAATAGTCATCTAGGCTGGCTAGGGTTTATCGATGGTTTCGGCTGTTGCAGTGGCCGCAGCTGGCCCCGAAATGGGGCTGGACTAGTCCAGATGAGGGCAATTGATGCGAGACGAGGCGCCCCGTGCCGTAACAGCGATCTGTCGGGCACTGGAAGAACAGATAGAACACGGCTTGTTGCCTTCGGGCAGCAAGCTGCCGGCCGAGCGCAAGCTCAGCGAAGTGTTCGATAC
>JBCECW010000051.1:0-11930 GCA_039207785.1 Pseudomonas sp.
CACCCCAGCTCACCACCTGCTTACCGAAGCGCACGCTGCCGGGCAGGTCGGCGATGGTGTAGTTGTGGTAGAGGAACAGGTCCAGCAACTGGGCGCCGGAAGACTGCGCGCCTTCCTTGCGGTTGTGGTCGCTGATATCGACGGCGCGACGGCCTTCATCCTTGAGCTCGAAGTCGTACCAGTAGTTGCCACGGGCAAACAGGCCAGTATCGCCGTAGCGCAGGTCAAGGTCGTGGCTGCCTTTGAAAATCTTCGAGAAGGTTTCGCCGCTTCTGAAGTTCAAACGACCATCGTCACCGGCGCTGCTGGAAGCCTTGCCGCCGTTATTGACGCCGATAAATTCCTGCTTGGGGCTCTGGGTGGACCAACTGGCCCCCACCGACAGGCTGCTGTCGAATTGCCCTTCGATTTCACCGAATTGAAAGCTGACCGCCTGTGCCGGAACACTGACGGCACTGCATATGGCCAGGGCCAGGAGCGATTTGCTCCAGCCCAATGCTTCACGTTGTTGGCGCATGGCATACCTCGTACTTATTTTTGTTTTTAAGGTGTGTAACGGTGCTGCGGGTGGTGCACTTTTCTGTGGGCGAACGGCTCGAGGCCGAGCTGTTCTCAGCGCAAAAAAGGGTCTGGTTTTACTGGCGGCAGTACGTCAGTCGTTGAGGTCGATACTAGGGCGAGCGGCTGGGCTCGGATGCTGAGTTGCGGACATTGTTGTTGTGGAAACCGGCCAATGGCCTGGATGGATAACGGGGTATAAGCGCCGGCTTATCGAGCGGCTGACGAAGCGGCGCTGCGACCCTCGCGATAACGCTGCGGCGTGGTGCCGGTCCAGTCACGAAAGGCGTTAACAAAGTTCGAGGTATTACTGAACCCGGTGCGTTGCGCGACGATGGCAATCGGCAGGCTAGTGCTGTGCAACAGCGCGCCGGCAGCCTCGGAACGCACCTCCTTGAACAAGCTGCGGAAGTTGCTGCTCAGGTCTGTAAGACGCCGGTTAAGGGTGCGTACTGACAGGTTCAAGTGCTCGGCCACGTCGTCCACCGACGGGGCATCTTCCAGATTCTTACGCAGGTACACGCGAATCTGCTCGGGCAGCGAGATCGGCATGCTGCTACGCGCCGAGGCTTCCTCACACAGCTGCGTCGCCAGTTTGAACTGGGTAGGGCAGGCACCTGGCAGCGGGCGCAAGGCCAGTTCGCGCGGCACCAACACCTGGCTGTAGCGTTGGCCGAACTTTACTCGTTCGCCAAACAGCGCGTGGTAAGCGCGGGTATCGGCCGGCGCCTTGAAGTCAAATTCCACCTCCAGGCCCAGTGCCTCTACGGAGGTTTCGAAGGCGATGGACATCATATTGGCGATGCCGGCAATCCAGGATTCCTGGTTAAAGAAATAGCGCTCACCGAGCGGCACCAGCTTGGACGCAATAATGGCGAAGTGCGTGGGGTGCTCCACCAGGCGCATATCCACGGCACTGCCCAGAATGCGCTGGTGTTTGAAAAACACTTTCTGTGCTTCGGCCAGGGTTGGAGCGCTGGCATACACCGCGCCCAGCTCGGCCAGGTGCGAGTAACGTAGCCGCGTACCGAACAGCAGGCCGATCCGTGGGTTGCCGGAGAGGCGCAGGCCACGGCTGGTGATAATCGCCAGTTGCTCGTAGCTGAGCAGGGTGTCGGGGTGGCAGAAATGTTCCTGGCGCAGACCGGTGCCTTCGAGCAGCGCGTCGGCCGACAGGCCTTGTTCCAGGAATACCTTGAACAGCAAGGCGGGGATATGCACCGACACCAGCGGTGCGGTCATCGAGATAAAGGAGGCGCGCTGAGAATCTAAGGGCATGGGCAAACCTCGGAAGGGGGGAGCCTGCCGTACGCGGGCAGGCTCCTGGGGTTACACGGCAGCCTGACTGCGCTGGAACACCAGCACCTGGTCTTCGATGGGCTGGTTAAGCAGCAGGTCTCTGTCGATCTTGATGTCGTTGGTGACCTTCCACGGCAGGTTGCGGCCCTGGCGCGGCAGCACCGCATTGGCACGCTGTACATAGCCGGACTGCATGCTGTCGCCCATTACGCTGACCTGCATACGCTCGCCCTCAACGGTTTGCGGCACCACCACCGAGAGGTTGTGGGTGCGCATATGGTTGATCAGCCGGCACAGGTACTTGGAGGACAGGTCGGACTTCAGCGTCCAGGGCGCGTTGGTATAGCCGAAGATAAAGCCGATATTGGGCATGCCTTCGCTCAGCACGCCCTTGTAGGTCATGCGATCGCTGGTCGCCACCTGCTGTTCATCCAGGTACAGGTCGGTGCCGCCGAATACCTGCAGTTTCAAGCCCGTGGCGGCGATGATGATATCGGCCTCCAGGTGTTGCCCTGATTTCAGGCGGATGCCGGTTGCGGTAAAGGTGTCGATATGGTCGGTCACCACAGAGGCCTTGCCTTCGCGCAGCACCTTGAACAGGTCGCCATCCGGCACTGCGCAAAGGCGTTCATCCCACGGCATATAGCTTGGGGTGAAGTGGCGCATATCGACGCCATCGCCCACCTGCTTGCGTACGCCATTGAGCAGAAAGCGCTGCACCCGCTGTGGCCAGCGCTTCGAGGCTTTGTAAATGGCCTGCTGCAGCCAGATATTGCGGTGGCGGGCAAAGGCATAGGCCCAGCGTTCGGGCAGCACATGGCGCATTAGGCCGGTCAGCTTGTCGATGCCCGGCACGGTAATTACATAGCTGGGTGAGCGCTGCAGCATGGTCACATGGGCGGCCGCATCGGCCAACGCGGGCACCAGGGTCACGGCGGTGGCGCCGCTGCCGATGATCACCACTTTCTTGCCCTGGTAGGCCAGGCCTTCGGGCCAGTGCTGGGGGTGGACAAAGGTGCCCTTGAATTGCTCCTTGCCCGGAAACTCCGGCAAGTAGCCTTCGTCATGGCTGTAGTAGCCGGTGCAGGAGATCAGGAATTTGCAGGTGTAGGTGCGCTGCTGGCCGCTGTGTTCCTCGACCGCATGCACCGTCCACAGGCGCGTCTGGTTGGACCAGCAGGCCTTGGTGGTGCGGACGCCGAAACGGATCTTGTCCTTGACCCCGTATTCGCGGGCCGTGTCGTCGATGTACTGGCGAATCGAAGGGCCGTCGGCCAGGGTCTTCAAACTGTTCCAGGCGCGAAAGCCATAGCCGAAGGTAAACATATCGGCGTCGGAGCGAATGCCGGGGTAGCGGAACAGATCCCAGGTGCCGCCAATGGCATTGCGGCGTTCGAGCAGGCCCACGCGGACGTTGGGCGAGTCGGTGGCCAGGTGGCAGGCCATACCGATGCCGGAAAGACCGGCGCCAATAATCAGCACGTCGTAATCAGACATAACACACCTCACTTGTTGTTATGGGTTGTGAGGTTAAGCCGCAGCGGATTGCCTTACTTGTCATTTTGCGACTGTGCTGCCATGGTGCCGGCTTGCCCATGGGGAGTGGCTGGATGGCGATTCAGTACGAGGTCCGTAGCGCGAGCCTGCTTGGTTTGCCGGCCGAGGTAGAAAAGCTCGGCGGGGATCTGCCGGCGCTGCTAGGTGATGCGCGAATCACCCCGGCGCAACTGGCCGACCCCGATTGCCTGCTGCAACTGGACGCCGTTATCCGCGTGCTGAGCCTGGCGGCCCAGCGCCTGAATTGCGACAACCTGGGGATGCGCGTGGCCGAGCACCAGGACGTTCTCGCCCTTGGCCTGCTGGGCCGGTTGATTGCGGCCGAACCCAACCTGGGCGCCGGTTTTGATGCCATCCAGCGTTATATGGCCTTGCATAACAAGGCCGAACACTGGCGTATGCAGCGCCACAATGGCCGCGCCTATATCCGCCGTATCGAGCACTTCTACGGGCGGCCGCATGCCCAGCAATACCGCGAACTGGCGCTGCGGACCTATGCGCGCTTGTCCCTGGAGGTAGGCGGCGCTGATGCTCGCCCATTGCGGGTTGAAATCAGCCACAGCCGTATTGCGCCGCTGAAAACCTACCAGCAGCATTTTGGCTGCGAGGTGCTGTTTGACCAGGAACACGATTGCCTGGTGTACGACGACAAGCTGATGGACTACCCCGTGCAGCCGATTTCCGGGATGGCCGCCGCGCAGATCGACAGTTATATGCGCAAACGCTTGAGCAAGCTGGAAGACAGCCTGGAGTTGCAAGTGCGCAGCCTGATTACCCAGAGCCTGGGTCTTGGTCAGCATTCGCTGGAAACCGTTGCGGCGCAGTTAGGCCTGCACCCGCGCGTTCTGCAGCGGCGCCTCAATGCCCAGGGGCTGAGTTACCTGCAGCTGTTGCTGGAGGTAAAGATGCAGCTGGCGTGTTGGCACCTGGAGGCCTCCACGTTGGATATCACCCTGTTGGCCGATGCACTGGGCTATACCGGTGTGGCGGCGTTTTCCAAGGCGTTTAAAAAGCACCAGGGTGTGTCGCCTTCGCAGTGGCGAAAACACCGGCGCCAGGTGTTGTAGCGCTAGCGAAGCAAGCGCTGTTCGTGACTGTCCATGCCCTGTTGTGCCGCCGCATTCGGCTTGCCCAGCGCCGTGCCCAGCAAGTGATTTACAAACAGAATGATCGACTGGTTCTTTACTCCAGGGCGATAGTCGGGGCGAACGAGAAAAAGCGGTATGTCCCCAAAGGGACATAAGGGCAGGCTGCCTTACTCGCTAAACAGACCTGCCAGCGTCACGGGGTTGAACAGTGCTTCGCGGCCCAGGGTCTTGATGCCGTCCGGGCCGCTGAGCAACAACCGCTGCTCGCCATCGGCCACCTGCAACTCCAGGTCAAAACCGTTGGCCGCCAGGCAGCGGGCAATTTCCTTTACGGCGTCCAAGGCCGAGGGTGTATCCGACTCGAAGTGCCCGAGCAGCTTGGCTTGGCTGCTGATAACCAGGCGGTACTTTTTCAACGTGGTAACTCCTTGTCTGGCGTTAGAACGTGCAGAACCTGCCCGCCAGTTCGACACGGCCGAAACTGGCGTTGGCGTCCAGCGGGGTAATGGCGGCCAACTGGTCGATGCGTACTTCGCAGCGGCCATCGGCGCCTTGCAGCTCCAGCCATTCTTCCTTGCTGGCGGTGGTGCGCGTGGTAAGCGCCCTGGCGACGAAACCAGGGCCGTCTACCAGCTCCACCTGCAAGGTGTAGCCATGCATGCAGGCGATTTCCAGGTAGTCATACAGGTCGCAATCCAGGGGCTTATATGTGTCCACGGTGGTCTCCTTTCAGCCTTGCAGTTCGAGGATGTAGTAGCCCTGGTTCGCCACCGCCGCGGCAATCTGCGGGTGTGCAGGCTCGGTGTGGCAGAACTGGCAGCGGCTCTGTTCAACGTCGGCATCGGTAATGCCACGGTCGGCCAGGTATTGCGTGGCGAACTGGTTCGCGCGGGCCTGGTCGTGGCCTTCAATCAGCACGTCGAAGTGTAGGTAACGGCCATCGCGGGTGCGTACATGGGTGTCGAAGACATTCACCTTCATGGTTGCGCTCCTTACTTCAGGTCGTTGAGTGACGCGCCAAAGTTCAGGTGCAGTACCTGGCCGTCAATCACCAGGGCCGGCACCGACTGTACGCCGGCCTGTTCAGCTTCGGTGACACGTTGCGGCTGGTCGCCGAGGTGCACCACCTCAACCTTCAGTTCGGGTTTAAGCAGGGTCAGCAGGGTTTGCTCAGCGGAAATGCAGACAGGGCAACCAGCGTGGTAGAAGCGAGCGGTAGTCATTTTTCGTGTCCTTTAGGTAATTGGTGTCGGGTCGATACCTGTATCTAGATTCAGGCACGTTTCTGCGATTGTCAATATGGTATTTAGTCGATACCATTATTCGACAGGAGTGATCTATGACCGCCGCCACCGTGTTCGATCTGCTGGAACGACTCGCCAGCCTCAGCCGTATCTGGTTTCGCCAGAACCCGCTGCTGGCCGAGCTGCAGCCCATTCAACTGAGCGCCCTGATGTACCTGGCGCGCTGCAACCACTACTCCAATACGCCGCTGGGAGTTACCGATTACCTGGGCCTGACCAAGGGCACGGTGTCGCAATCGCTCAAGGCCCTGGAGGCCAAGGGCCTGATCAGCAAAAGCCAGAGCGAGCGGGATAAACGCAGCGTGCACCTGGTGCTCTCTGATGCGGCCCGCGAACTGCTCGATGCGCTATTGCCGCCAACGTTTCTTGCCGAAGGTGAGGCGGGCATGGGCGAGCGCCGTGCCCAGTTGCAGGACCTGCTCGGCGAATTGCTGCGCAATGTGCAGCTCAGTACAGATGTGCCGAGTTTTGGCCTGTGCGCCAGCTGCCGTTTTCATCAGCAGGTCGATGGCCAGCCGTTCTGCGGCCTGACCCAGGAGTTTCTCGCCCATGGCGACGAGGCCTTGATCTGCCGCGAGCACCAAGCCGTGGAGGAGCCCGCATGAGCCTTGCCACCACCCACCTCGATGCGCTGCTGATCGGCGCGGCCAAACCCTTTACCCGCCCGGGCTCGCGCAGTGGCATCCACAAACAGGCGCAAAGCGGCGAATTGACCGTTACCACGCTGGGCCTGCTGGGCGATGAACAAGGCGATCTACGCGTGCATGGCGGCATTGAAAAAGCCATCCACCATTACCCACGCGACCACTACCAGGCCTGGGCCGACGAGTTGGGCGCCCACCCGCTGCTCGGCCAGGCCGGCGCCTTTGGCGAGAACTTCAGCACGGCTGGCTGGACCGAAGCGGATGTCTGCCTGGGCGACCGAGTGCGCGCCGGTACGGCGCTACTGGAGGTGTCCCAGGGGCGGCTGCCGTGCTGGAAACTCAATGACTACTTCGCGGTAAAGGATATGGCCCTGCGCGTACAAAACTCCGGGCGCACCGGCTGGTATTACCGGGTGCTGGAGGAGGGCGTGGTCAGCGCGGGTGCGTCGTTGCAGGTGGTCGAGCGACCGTATGCGCAATGGCCGCTGACGCGCTTGTCCTCGGTGTTTTTTGACAAAGTTGTGGCACACCAGGTGCTGCACGAGTGCCTGGCGCTGCCCCTGGTGCCATCGTGGCGGCGCACCTTGGAACGGCGGTTGGCCAAGGGGGAGGTGGAGGATTGGGCGCCACGGTTAAAGGGCGCTGCCACCTTCGAGTGATGTGTCAGCCCCTTACTGCTGCGCCTGATAAGCGCTGAACATATCGACCAGGCTCTGTGGGGCATTGGCGTCGAAGAACAACCGCAGATTCTGATCGGTTTCTGCAGCCGTGGTGGCGCTGCGTGGAAACAGGGCCTGCTCGTATATCGCTAGCGCGGTTTCCAGATCGTCAGGGTGGGCAGCGATGGCCTGGCCCAGCTCGGCACCGTCCAATAGCGCCAGGTTGGCGCCTTCACCTGCGAAGGGTGACATCAGGTGCGCGGCATCGCCCAGCAGGGTGACGCCGGCGGTGCGTGGCCAGCGGTGGTCGATGGGCAGGGCGTGGATCGGGCGTAGCAGTGGTGCGCGGTCACCGTCGGTAATCAGTGCGGTCAAGCCCGGCGCCCAGCCGGCGAACTCGGCGGCCACCTGGGCCAGGGCGGTGGCGCGGTCGGCAAAATCCAGGTGGGCAAACCAGTCTTCGTCGCGGTACAGCGCTACGTAGGTTTGCAGGGTGCCGTCGCCATGGCGGTGGGCCAGAATGCCTTGGCCCGGCGCCACTGCCATCAGGGTACCGGCGCCAATGGCGGCGGCGCTGGCCGGGTGACGGCGGTCGCCATCCAGCAGAAACGTCTCGATAAAGGACAAACCGGCGTAGGCCGGTTTTACCTTGGTAAGCAACGGCCGCACTTTTGACCAGGCGCCATCGGCACCCACCAGCAGATCGCAGGTGTGGCTGCTGCCATTGGCAAATTCCAGACGGTGACGCCCGTTGCCCAACGCCGTGGCGGCCACCAGCTTATGCCCCCAGCGCACATCAGTACGTTGGCGTGTTTATCGCTGATGCGCTTGCCATCGGCGCCGGGTAGCACCAGCGCCTGGAATGCCTCGAACAAACCGGCGGCCTTTAGCGCCACCTGGCCGTTGTAGTCATGGATATCCAGCAGCCCGCCCTGGGCCCGGGCGTCGGCCGATGCCTCGGCTTCATACACCGTGGCGCTAATGCCGTGCAGATGCAGAACGCGAGCGAGGGTGAGGCCGCCGAGGCCGGCGCCGATGATGCTGATAGGGGTGGTCATTGAGGCTCCTGCGGGCGTGGCAGCGGGTCAGTGCGGCGCAGCTTATCAGCCTGTTGTCGCCTGGGAAAAATTAGCCAGGAAAAGCTATTGCGCGGGGCGAATGCTTGTCCTACATTGCACTGCATTGTCGAAATGACAATAGTGTTTTATATGAAGCAAATTGCAGGCACGAAATCGTCATAACAACAATTAGGAGACGAGCATGTCCATTCCACGAATGCCCCCGTTTTACCGCCATGGCTGGCCTGTGATTGCCCAGGTAAGCAGCTAGCCCAGTACCTCTACAGGTTAACGATTTTCCGCGTGCCGCTTGATAGCGGCGGGCCGGATTGTTTCGTCCAGATGAAATGGATGACAGATTAGTCATTGTTAAATCTGGGCCAGCACAACTGATTAAAACAACAACAAAAGGTAACTCTGTAATGTGCAAAACCAACGCTGCAATGTGTGCGCTTACGCTCTTGACCCTGGGTGCCAGTGCGCCCAGCCAGGCCAGTGAAAATGGCCAGACCAGCTATCCGATTGGGGTGAATACGGTGTTGAACGGGATTCTCCCGGCGCCGGGGCAGACCTATTACTACGACTACTTTCAGGTCTACCACGCCGGGCAGTTCAACGATAAACATGGCGACAGCTCCGTACCGGCATTTCGCGCCCAGGTGGTGGTCAATGCCTCGCGCATCGTGCACACCTGGGAGACCACCATCGGGCCATTTAGCACGGCGTCCGGCGTGGTATTGCCAATCGCCAATATCAACAACGCAATCGCCGGCAACCATCAGCACAACACCGCCCAGGGCGATGTGATCCTGCATTCGTTGTTCCTCGGCTACGGCAATGCGCAACACACCGTGTTTGGTTTTTTTGCGCCCTTTGATGTGCTGTTGCCTACCGGCGAATACAACAAGAACAGCATCGTTAACACCGGTCTTAATCACTACACCTGGATGCCCAGCTGGCAGAACACCTGGTTTCCGAGTGCCAATATCGAGGTCTCTACCGGCCTGACTGCCGAGATCAATGCCGAGAACCACGACACCGACTACCGCTCCGGTAACTCCGCGACCTTTGATTGGATGCTGGGTTATTCGCTGAACGAGCAATGGCAGGTGGGGGTGCAGGGCTACTACTCGAAGCAATTTACCGACGACAAGATCAATGGCGACACCGTGCTCGATGGCTTCCGTGGGCAAAGCGCGTCGATTGGTCCGCAGGTGCGCTACACGCTAAGCCCGGGGGTAGCCGTGGCGCTGAAATGGCATCATGAATTTGCTGTGGAGAACCGTGCCGAGGGCGACAAGGTGTGGTTTCAGTTTGCCTTCCCGCTTTGATGCAAGACGCTGAATAAAAAAGGCCCGGTCGCCGTCAGTCGACCGGGCCTTTTCAGTTGCCTTAAACGCGCTGCGCGCAGCGTTTGGCAAAGGCCAGTTGTTCACGCTGGAAGGCTTCACCAACACGATGAAAATCCACGCAATGACCAGCGCCGGGCAATAGCGCCGCATCCACTTCGGGGCTGTTACTGAAGGCGCGAGCGAACTGCGCGACCAGTTCGGTGGAGATCGGCCAGAGCATTTCGTACTGCGGCTGCCGATAGTGCACAGGCACCGTCACCTTGGCCGCGAGCTTGTTCACCAGCTTGGGCCAGCCGAGGCTGATATCGATCAGCTCGCTACGCGGCGCCGGCGCGGCAGCTTCGTAGCTGGCGTGCGGCATTACGGCGCTGTCGTAGGTGCCTTCGGGGCCGAAGAAAAAGCCGTTCATGGCGGCCGGGGGAATATCCACCAGGGTTTGTGTTGGCGGAATCTCGTTCCACTTGTCCTTGGACTCTGGCACCGGGTCTAGGCCCACCCCGGACACGGCAATACCCAGCAGCGGCCAGCTGGGTTGACGCGCCGCCAGGGCGATACAGATGGCGCCGCCAATGGAGTGGCCGATCAGCACCACGCCGCTGGCCTGGTGTTTGTAATTGCTCCAGATTTCGTGAATGGCTGACTCGAGGATTTCGGCGTTGTCGGTAATGCTCGGCGCCGCCGAGGCGTAGTCGACACTCTGGCCGTAGCCGGGACGGTCGATGGCAAAAATCGGCAGCTGTTCGGCATGCGCCCGGTCCAGCAGGGAATAGCCCGGCACATCGAAATAACGGGAACTATAGGTGCCCCCGTGAATGGCAATGATCAGCGGGCGCTGCGGGTTATCCGCCTCGGGCATACGGCCGCGGCCTGACAGGGCGATGCCCAGGCCATGGACGATAAAGTCCAGGTGTGTGTTCGTGTTGCTGGCATTTTTCATGGCGGTGATTCCTGTTTTTATCATTGTGGAGTCGACGCTAATTACCCGGGCGGCCTGACTAGGCGTTTAGCCAGGCCGTGCCGTCAGCTTTCATCTTGCGTTCCAGCTCGCTGCCCCGAGTGGCGAATACCCTGCTCAACGGGAAACCGCTTTTTTCCAGCAGATAGGCGAGGGCAGCATATTCGCGCGGGTACTTGGCGACTACATCGCGCTCGATCTCCACCAGACCCTGGGGGAAGGTAAAGCTGCCCATGTCATACACGCTCTGGCGCTTGACCAGCTTCCATTGCCCGCCGCGTTTTTCCGCCAGGTCATAGAAGCGGTTATGCACGGCGCAGCCCAGGCCCAGGCGCACGTTCTCGGCAACGATTACCGCATTGGTTTCGACGATGGCCTTGTCGCCATTGAAGGTCACCACCGGCGTGCCAATCAGGTGCTTGGTGCGCAGGTCCGAGCCGCCCATACGCTGCGAGCCGGCAATAAACTCGGTAAACGGCCCTTCGAACCAGGTGACTTCGATAATGCCGTCGGCATGGAACAGCTCGGCCAATTGCTGCCATTGGCCCAGGTCGCGGTGAATCCAGCCATTGATCAGGTCATTGATCTGTTGGCGATCTTCAAGAAAAGCCTGCATCGCGTGCTCACTGTGGGTGGTGGAAGAAGCCGCGAGCATCGGCGCCCCCTGGCATAAACTCAAATAGATTGATATGAAGGATTGATCAGTAAAAGTGAACTTGGCGGAGCGGTATGGACTTACGGCATTTGCGCTATTTCGTGGCGGTGGCCGAAGAAGGCCATTTTGGTCGGGCGGCCGAGCGCCTGCATATTGTGCAGTCGGCCTTGAGCATGCAGATCAAGGCGCTGGAAGCCGAGCTGGGCGGGCAACTGTTTGTGCGCAGCAGCCGCCGGGTGGAGTTGACCGAGGCCGGTGCCTTGTTGCTGGTGGAGGCGCAACGCACCCTGGCCCAGGCCGCCCATACCCAACTGCTGGTGCAGCAAGTGATGCGCGGCGAAATGGGCAGTGTGCGCATCGGCTTTGCCGGCAATGCGGTCTTCAGTGGCCGGTTGATGGCCGATGTACGGGCCTTTCGCGCGGCTTACCCGAATGCCGATGTGCAGCTACGCGAGGTGCCGCCGCACTTGCAGGTGGACGCGATTGTCGATGGGCAACTGGATGTCGCCTACCTGCCCACCCATGGCGGCCTGAGCTACGTCGATGCCCTGAGCTTTGAAAATATCGGCACCTGGCCACTGGTGTTGGCCATGGCCGACACCCACCCATTGGCCGCCAAGCGCACGCTCAAGGTGGCGATGCTGCAGAGCGAGCCCATCATCGTCTACGCCGCCCATGGCGCCGATGACTCGATGGTGGAAGACCTGCGCAAAACCCTGGGCAACGTCCCCTCGGTGCAGCGCACCAGCAGCACCCTAAGCCTGTTGGCCATGGTCGCCTCAGGTCTGGGTATCGCCCTGG
>JBCECW010000052.1:0-11853 GCA_039207785.1 Pseudomonas sp.
CTTGATTACATGGGATTGCAGGCGGGCGGCTCGCTGCTGGGTACGCCGGTGGACTGGGTATTTATCGGGTCCTGCGCCAACTCGCGGTTGTCCGATCTGCGCGATGCCGCGCGGGTGGTAGGGCAACGCAAGGTGGCCGCTGGCGTTACCGCCTGGGTGGTGCCGGGGTCGGAGCAGGTGAAGCGCGCCGCCGAAGCCGAAGGGCTGGACCGGTTGTTTATCGACGCCGGTTTTGAATGGCGTGAGCCCGGTTGCAGCATGTGCGTAGCCGCCAATGGCGAGCGGGTGCCGCCGCAAGCGCGGGCCGTCTCCACGTCTAACCGTAACTTTGTCGGTCGCCAGGGGCCAGGCGCGCGTACGCACCTGGCCAGCCCGGCCATGGCCGCCGCTGCGGCGGTGACCGGGGTGATCACCGATGTCAGAGGGCTCTGAGCATGCAGCTGTTTACCACCATCAATGGCCTGGCCGCGCCGCTGCTACGGCCCAATATCGACACCGATGTGATTATCCGCATCGAGCGCCTGACCACCGTGACCAACGACAAGCTGGCGCCTTATGCATTCGAGGCCATTCGCTACCTGGCCGATGGCAGCGACGACCCGGAATTCCTGCCCGGCCAACCACCGTTTATTGGCGCGCCAATTCTTTTGGCGGGTGAGAATTTTGGCTGCGGTTCGTCCCGCGAAAGCGCGGTGTGGGCGCTGCAGGCCATGGGCATTCGCTGCGTGATTGCCCCGAGCTTCGGCACCATCTTCTACAGCAACTGTTTCCAGAACGGGGTACTGCCCATCACCTTGCCCATGGCGCAGTTGCAGCAGTTGGAGGCACTGGCCCTGACCCACGCCAGTTTTACCGTCGACTTGCAGCGCCAGGTTATCGAAGTCAATGCCGTGCCCATGGCATTCGAGATCGATCCGCTGCGGCGCAGCATGCTGCTCGAGGGGCTGGACGAGGTGGGGGTCACCTTGTTTGACGACGCGCAGATTCGCGCCTGGCAGTTGGCGGACCAACAGCAGCGCCCGTGGGTGTGGCAAGTGGTTGAACCCCGCCCCAGTTGCGATCCGCTGCACCTGGTGGAATTGCCATGCTAGGCCGCATCGTGGGGCGCCTGTTACGTGGTTTCAGGGCCGGTGAAAAAACCTTGCTGTGGCACCACCCGGTGGCGGTTGCTGCGCCGACCTGCATTGAATTGCACAGCCCGGCCTTTGCCGCGCTCACCACCATTCCGGCGCAGCACGCGGGGCTGGGCATTGGCGCCAATCGCTCGCCTGCACTGGCATGGCGGGGCGTGCCGGAAGCGGCGGTGGAGTTGCTGCTGGTGATTGAAGATGCCAGCGCGCCGCTACCTAAGGCGTTTGTCCACGCCATTGGCATCGGCATCAGCGCGCAACGATGCGAGCTGGCCGAGGGCGCTTTGAATGGCGCGGGTGGCGCGGTGCGGCAACTGGGGCGCAACACCTTTGGCCGGGCCGACTATGCCGGCCCGCGTGCATTGCCTGGCCATGGGCCGCATCGCTACAGCTGGCAACTATTTGCCCTCGATAGCCGGCTGGATTTCGCCCGCCCGCCTGGGCGTGAACAACTGATCAGTGCGATGGCCGGCAAGGTCATTGGCCGTGGTCGTCTTGATGGAATTTTCGAGCGGGTTTAATCCCGTCTTTTGGAGGCTGCAATGTTGAAGAACCACAACCCAGCACCTGGCGTCGCCAGCGATCCGGCCGGGCCAACGGGGCAGTTGGCGACCTGGCTGGCCGGTTTTTCTCTGGACGCCGTGCCAGCGGCGATTATCGAACGGGCCAAATTGCTGCTGCTGGATGGCATCGGCTGCGCCATTGTCGGCGCCAAGTTGCCCTGGTCGGTTACGGCGGTGCAAGCGGTAGCCGCGCTGGAGGGCGATGGCCCATGCCAAGTCATCGGCTGGGGCCGCTCCTTGCCCGCGCCGGCAGCAGCCTTGCTTAACGGCACCTTTATCCAGGGGTTTGAGCTGGACGATTTCCATCCCCTGGCGCCGTTGCACAGTGCTTCGTTGCTGTTGCCGGCGCTGCTGGCCTGTGCCGATAAGCAGGGCCGTGTTAGCGGCAAACGTTTTCTCGAGGGCGCCATTGCCGGGTGTGAAGTCGGCCCGCGGGTTGGCTTGGCTCTGCACGGCGGGCAGATGTTGTCCCGTGGCTGGCATTCGGGGCCGGTGTTTGGCACCCATGCCAGCGCTGCCGCCACCGGTGTGTTGCTGGGCTTGGATGCCAGCGGATTTGAAAATGCCCTGGGCCTGGCGGCTACTCAGTCTGCTGGCCTGATGGCGGCGCAGTACGAGGCGATGTCCAAGCGTATGCACCATGGCATGAGCAGCCGTAATGGTCTCTACGCGGCGTACCTTGCTGCCAGTGGCTACACCGGTATCCAGCGGGTATATGAGCGCGAGTACGGTGGCTTCCTGTCCACCTTTGGCGAGGGCCACGCGCCCGATGCCACGCAAATTGCCCAGGGGCTGGGCTCGGTGTGGCAGACCGAGCGCATTGTGCTCAAGGCCTATGCCGCCATGGGCGGTTTGCATGCCGGGCTGGATGCGCTGTTCACCCTGAACCAGCAACGCCCCTTGCGCGCCGATCAGATCGAGCAAATTGATATCGACCTCTCCCACGCCGTGTACCACCACGGTTGGTGGGAGTTGCAACGCCCGATTACTCCCATTGCCGCGCAGATGAACATTGCGTACTCCATCGCCGTAGCCATTCTCGACGGCGAGGCGATGGTGCAGCAGTACAGCCCGCAACGTATTGATAGAGACGATGTGTGGGCGCTGATCCCGAAGATCAAAGCCCACCATGACGCTGAGTTCGACAAGGGTGGTGCCTTGGGCCGTGGTCGCACGCGCCTGCGCATTCGCCTGCGCGATGGCAGTGAACTGCAGGCCGAGCAACTGGCGCCGCAGTCGGCCTTGCAAGCCCTTAGCCGTGAGCAGGTGGTCAGCAAATATCGGCGCCTTACCGATGGGCTGCTGCCGGCGGCACGTCAGGCACAAATCGAGGCGTTGGTGTTGACCCTGGAGCAGCAGCCTGACGTCAGCGCCTTGAGTGCCTTGCTGGCACTGCCCGTAGACGCCGCGTTCAACTGACGCCGCGAGCCCCGAAAAACAATAACAAGAGTGCACCGCCATGACCTGCCTGACCCACGCACCTCCCGCCTGATCGCTGTTCCCCATCGGTAAACCGTTGCCCCCGGCGTGCGTTCCTCCACGCCGGTAGGGGGTCGGCTTGCCTGCGTTTTAGCCACCGAAGTCCATGGAGTGAAAAATAATGACAATAAAACCCCCACTAACCCCCCACGACTGGCGCAGGGCTGCGCTGGTGAGCGCCATCGTTGCCGCCGGCAGCCAGCCGCTGCCAGCCCTGGCCATCAGCTTTGAACTCGGCGAGATTCAGGGGCAGTTCGACAGCACGGTGTCGCTTGGCAGTAGCTGGTCCACGGCCCAGCCGGACAAGAAGCTGCTGTATAGCGCCAGCAGTGACGATGGGCGCCGCAATTACCGCGCTGGCGATGCCTTTTCCAAGCTGTTCAAAGGCACCCATGACCTTGAGTTGAAGTACGGCGACAGCGGTGTGTTTCTGCGCGGCAATTACTGGTACGACTACGCCCAGCGTGACGAAGACCAGGACTTTAAAAACCTCTCGGACAACAACCGCAAAGCCTCGGCGAAGTCTGCCGGGGTGCAGATGCTCGATGCCTTTGCCTACCACAACTACGCCGTTGCCGAACAACCCGGCTCGGTGCGGCTGGGCAAGCAGGTGGTGAATTGGGGCGAAAGCACGTTTATCCAGGGTGGCATCAACGTGATCAACCCGGTGAACGTCGCGGCCTTGCGGCGACCGGGTTCTGAGGTCAAGGAAGGTCTGGTGCCGGTCAATATGTTTTACGTTTCGCAGAACCTCAGCGAAAACCTGTCGGCGGAACTGTTCTATCAGTTGGAGTGGGACCAGACGGTTATCGACAACTGCGGCACCTTTTTTTCCAGTAACGATTACCTGCCCGATGGTTGCACGGGCTTGACCGCAGGGGCCGACCTGACAGGCAATGCCAGCGCCGTAAGGGCGCTTACGCCGCTGGGCGTGCAGCTAAGCCACGAGGGTGTGGTCGTGCCACGTGCCGGTGATGACGATGCCCGCGACGGTGGCCAGTGGGGCACCGCATGGCATTGGTTTGTGCCCGAGTTGGACACTGAATTCGGTGCCTACTTTGCCAACTACCACAGCCGTCTTCCCTATGCCGGCTCGATCTCCAGCCCGTACACCACCAACACCAACTTTGCCTCCAGCATGTGCGGCAGCCTCGGCGTGCCCTTGGCCGGTTGCGCTGCGTTTATCGGTTCGGCCACCGGACGCTCGCTGGCCGGTGCCGCGCGCTTGGGCACCTCGCAGTACTTTGCCGACTACCCGGAAGATATCCGCCTGTATGGCCTGACCTTTTCCACCACGTTGGCCACCGGTACTGCCTTGCAGGGCGAACTGAGCTACCGGCCGAACCAACCGATGCAGTTCAACGGTGTCGACCTGCTGCAGGCCGCGCTTGGTGACCCGGCGCGTACGCCGTTGCTGTCTTCTGGTGCGTTGAAGTTGGGCAATAACCTGGTGCAGAACGGTTACCGCCGCAAGAACGTCGGCCAGGCACAAGTCACGGCCACCCACAGCTTTAGCCAGGTGATGGGGGCCGAGCAGTTCGTGCTGATCGGCGAGGCAGGCCTGACCCATGTCAGTGACCTGGAAGGCAGCGGCGGCCCACGTTATGGCCGCGCCACCAACTACGGCAGCGGTCGGCTGGCCAACAACACGGTGTGCACCAGCAATTCGGATACACCGGAAAACTGCGACGACCAGGGCTTTGTCACCACCAATTCCTGGGGCTATCGCGTGCGCGCGGTGTGGAGCTACGCCAATGCCCTGGCGGGTGTCGACCTCAAGCCCAACCTGTCCTGGTCGCACGACGTGAAGGGTTACGGGCCGGTGGAAACCTCAGGCTTCAACGAAGGCGCCAAAGCCATCAGCGTGGGCCTGGATGCCGACCTCAACAGCACCTACAACGCCAGCCTGTCGTACACCAACTATTTCGGCGGTGACTACAACACGCGCACCGACCGCGACTTTATCGCCCTTAGCTTCGGCATCAGTTTCTAGGAGTTGACCATGACTATTCGTACCGCCATTCCCCAGCTTTTGCTGCTGGCTGCCATGGGTGTAGCGGCGCCATTGCTGGCTGCCGTTCCCGCCGATGTAGCCGGCACCTTGAGCACCACGCTAACGCCTATCGGCGCCGAGCGCGCCGCCAGCGCCGACGGCAAGATTCCTGCCTGGCAGGGCGGGCTAAAAGCCGACGCTGGTACGGTGGACAGGAAGGGGTTTCTCAGCGATCCCTATGCCGCCGACCAACCGTTGTTCACCATTACCGCCGCGACTGCCCAGCAGTATCAAGGCAACCTCAGCCCCGGGCAGCTGGCGATGTTCAAGCGTTACCCGAACAGCTACCAGATACCCGTGTATCCCAGCCGCCGTAGCGTGGCGGTACCGCCACAGGTGCAAGCCGCAGCGCTGCGTAACGCCACCCACACGTTGCTGGTCGACGAGGGCAACGGCTTGCAAGATTTCCAGGGCGTGATCGCCTTTCCCGTGCCGCAAAACGGCTTGCAAGTGATCTGGAATCACATCACCCGTTACCGTGGCAACAGCGTGAAAATCGCTTCGGTCAGTGCCGCGCCACAGGTCAATGGCGAATACACCCCGGTGACCACTCACCAGCGGTTTACCCTGCGCGACAAGGTCAGTGACTATGACCCGGCCCAGGCGCCGAACCTGCTGTTCTACTACAGCCATAAAATCACTGCGCCCGCCCGCCAGGCCGGCGATGTGTTTCTGGTGCACGAAACCCTCGACCAGGTGAAAGAGCCGCGCCAAGCCTGGATCTACAGTGCCGGCCAGCGCCGGGTGCGGCGCGCCCCCGACAGTGCCTACGATGCCTCTGGCACCAGTACTGCGGGCCTGCGTACTGCGGACAGCCGCGATATGTTCAACGGCGCCCCCGACCGTTACGACTGGCAGTTGGTAGGCAAGCGCGAGCTGTTTATTCCCTATAACAGCTATCGCCTGGCGTCGCCGACACTTACCTACGACGCCATCATCCAGCCAGGCCATGTCGCCCCGCAGTACACGCGCTATGAGTTGCACCGGGTTTGGGAAGTGGTGGCCACCTTGAAAACCGGCGCGCGGCATATCTACAGCAAGCGGCACTTCTTTATTGATGAGGACAGCTGGAGCATCGCCGAGGTCGACCACTACGACAGCCATGGCGAGCTGTGGCGGGTAGGGGAGTCCCATGCCTATTTCCGCTACGACGCCCAGGTGCCGGCTACGGCCATGGAGGTGTTTTATGACCTGATCAATGGGCGTTACATCGCCTCGGGCATGACCAACCAGGAGGCCAATGCGTTTGACTTCAACTACAAGGCCAGCACGGCGGATTACACCCCTGGTGCGCTGCGCAGTGCGGGGGTTCGTTAGTGCTGTTACCGTCATATGTGCCATTAAGTTAGTCATTACATCCTCCTATCACTAAAATAATGGTACTTATGTGATTTGTAGATGGTGAGTGCTATTATTCCTTCACTTGTTATGCCTAAGTGAAGGAATAGTGTCATGGCCAAGAAAGTGGCTCCCCTTCTTCCTGCTACCGAGCGCTTGCTAAGCGAGCTTGGCGAGCGCCTCAAGCTGGCGCGGCTACGGCGCAATATCACCGCCAAGCAGGCGGCGGAGCGAGCAGGTATGTCGCTGATGACCCTGCGTGCCTTGGAAAACGGCTCGTCGGGCAGCACGATTGGTGCCTATCTGGCCGTTATGCAGGTACTGGGCATGGAGCGAGACCTGAGTAAGCTGGCTGAGTCTGATGAGCTCGGGCGTCACTTGCAGGACGCCAAGCTACTGCCAAACAAGACCGAAAAACCAGCGCGCACTGCGCGCGCCAGAAGGGCGCCTCGGGTAACTGAAAACGCACAGGCCGCAGAGCCGCAGAATGCGTTAGGGGTTGAGGAAAGCGCCGCGTTTTATTCCGTCACGCCGTTACCGAACGACGTGTTTAATACCGATGCCCTTGCCGACCTGATCATTACCTCGCGCCGAGGCAAAAAATGACCCGTATCCAGGTGTTCGCCGACTGGGAGGGGTTAGGCGGCCCGCAGCGCCTGGGCTGGCTGCATGCGCGCCGAAAAGGCGCGGTTGAAAAGTTCGAATACGAGCACGACCCCAAGGCCCTGGCCAATCCGCTGCTTAGCCAGGTGCAGATCGACCCGAGTCTCTATCCGTTCGAGGGGCCGCAATACCCGGCCAATGGCCGCGATATGTTTGGGGTGTTCGCCGACTCCTGTCCTGATCGCTGGGGGCGGCTGCTGATGAAGCGGCGGCTGGAGCGCGATATCCGCGATGGCCTTGCGAGCGCAAGCACAATCTTGCGCGAGTCGGACTACCTGCTCGGTGTACATGACCAATACCGCGTAGGTGCACTGCGTTATCGGCTGCATGACGAAGAAACCTTTCTCGACGACCACCATACGATTGCGGCCCCTCCCTTTGTGGCAATCGCCGAGCTTGAGCGCGCCAGCCAGGCCCTGGAGCGTGACCCCGACAATACCTCGCGCGATGGCCGTGATTGGCTGCGTATGCTGATCGCCCCGGGTGGTTCACTGGGCGGCGCTCGTCCCAAGGCCAGCGTCGTCGATGGAGTGGGGCATCTATGGATTGCCAAGTTCCCCAGCACCCGTGACCACTACGACGTCGGTGGTTGGGAGATGGTGGTCAATGCCCTGGCCAGAAGCTGCGGCATTGATATTGCCCAGGGCGCTGCCCAGCGTTATGCCAGCAACTACCACTGTTTCCGGGTCAAGCGTTTTGACCGCACCGAGCACGGCGCTCGTTTGCACTTTGCCTCCGCCATGACCCTGACTGGCCATGTCGATGGTGAGGATGCCAACACCGGTGTCAGCTACTTGGAACTGGCAGAAGTGCTCATGCGCTTTGGTGCAGAGCCCAAGCGTGATCTGACCGAGCTATGGACGCGCATCGTGTTCAACATCCTGGTCGCAAACACCGATGACCACCTGCGCAACCACGGTTTTATTCTGGTGCCGGGCAAAGGCTGGCGCCTGTCTGCGGCCTATGACATCAACCCGGTGCCCAGCGGCGAAGGTTTGAAGCTCAATATCACCGATGCCGACAACGCGCTGGATCTGGAACTGGCCAGGGAAGTGGCGAAGTTCTTTCGTTTGCCCCTGGCCGAGGCCGACGAAATCATTGCCGACTGCATTGGTGTGGTCAGGCAGTGGCGCACCCTGGCAAGAGCCATTGGCCTGGGTGCCCGTGAGCAGGAGTACATGGCGCCGGCGTTTGCGCTTTCGCAGCGCTGAAGCCGCGAATGACGACAAGCAGGGTGAGGTCGATATTGAAGGTGGCCCTTAGGCCACCCTCGATCAAGCAATGTGCTACGCCGGCAGTACGTGCGCCGTACCGTAGACGCCAATATGCACGCGTTCGCCAATGTCCGGGCAGTGCATGGCTGCCACACGCACCGGAATCAGCACCGGGGCCGAGCCTTCGAGCGCCACATTGATGGTGCATTTGTCGCCGCCAAAATCACTGCTCACCACGTTGCCATGGCAGCCGTCGGTGCAGGTGGCGAGCGCGGCGCCGTGGCTAAGCTGCAACTGGTCAGGGCGCAGAAGAATCTTCGCCGGCCCCTGGGTGCTGCTGTCTGCCGTCAATACCTTGCCCAGCGGGGACTGTGCCCAACCGCCTTGTAGCGCTGCGTCAAACACCAGCGCATCACCCAGGAAAGCGGCGGTTTCCTCGTCCACGGGGCGCAGATACAGCTCTTTGGGTGCACCGGCCTGGATCAGGCGGCCTTGGCGAATAACGGCCAATTGGTCGCCAAACGACAGGGCTTCTTCCTGGTCGTGGGTGACCAGAATCGAGGTGATACCGGCATCTTCCAAGACCTTGGATACCGCTTTACGCATGGATACCCGCAGGCCGCTGTCCAGCGCCGAGAACGGCTCGTCCAGCAGCATCAGCTTGGGCCGCTGAGCCAGCGCCCGGGCCAAGGCCACGCGCTGTTGCTGGCCGCCCGATAATTCGTGGGGCCAGCGTGCGGCCATGCTGGTTGGCAGGGATACCATCTCCAGCAGTTCATGCACGCGCTGCATACGGTTTTCCATATCCTTGGGCAGGCCGAAACCGATGTTCTCTGCCACCGACAGGTGCGGAAACAAGGCCCCGTCCTGGGGGACATAACCAATCACGCGGCGATGCGCCGGGACAAAGGTGGTGGCGTCGGCCAGGGTTTTGCCGTCGAGGGTAATCGTGCCGACGTCGGGTGTTTCAAAACCTGCAATCAAGCGCAGCAGGGTGGTTTTGCCCGACCCGGACGGCCCGACGATGGCCGCTCGGCTGCCAGCAGGAATGGACAGACTGAAGTTCTCGACCGCCGCATAAGCGCCGAAGAATCGAGAGACCGATTTAAGTTCCAGCGTGCTCATCGACCTGCTACTCGCTTGGATTGGTGGTAAAGAAGCCCGGTTAGCGGCAGCGATAGCAGAATCATCATCAGCGCGTAAGGCGCGGCGGCCGGGTAATCGATTTCACTGGTTTTGGCCCAGAAGGCGGTTGCCAAGGTGGAGGTGCCGCTAGGGGAGAGCAGCAGGGTGGCGGTCAGCTCGTTGACGATGGCCAGGAACACCAACGCCACGCCGGCTGCCGCACCCGGCGCGGAGAAACGGATAGTGATGCTCCACAACGCCTGCAAGGGCGTACGACCCAGGCTGCGGGCGATGTTTTCCAGCTCGACCGGCGCTTGCGCCAGGCCGGCGCGCAGGCTTACCAGCGCACGCGGCAGAAACATCAGCACATACGCCAACAGCACGGTGAACACGGTTTGGTACAAGGGCCGCGCGTAGTGAATCGTCACGCCGACCAGAGCCAGGGCGACCACAATGCCGGGCAACGAACTGGCCACATAGTTGCTGCCTTCGAGCAGGCGTTGCAGGCGGCTAGGTGCGCGTACGGAAATCCAGGCAATTGGCACGGCGGCCAGGGTGGTCAGCACGGCACCGGCAGCGCCGAGCATGATGGTTTGACCGACGCACACCAGCAGCTCATGGGAGCGCCACACTTCAATGCCGCCGGCCATAAGCCATTTGCTCAGGGTTACCAATGGCACCCCCAGCGAGAGGGCGGTAAAGCCCACGCAGATGGCCAGCGCCAGCAGCGTAAATGCATTGCCCAGCCGGTACTGACGGGGTTCGCGCGGGCTGCCGGCGCCCAGGCGGGCATAGCGTGCATTGCCGCGGGTGGTGGTCTCCAGGGTCAGCATCAGCAGGCAGCCCACGGCCAATACCCCGGCCAGCATATTGGCCGACGGCCCATTGAAGGACGACTGGTACTGGTCAAGGATCGCGGTGGTGAGGGTGTCAAAGCGGATCAGCGCATACAGGCCGTACTCGGCCAGCAGGTGCAAGCCAACCAGCAGCGAACCGCCCCAGATCGCCACCCGCAGTTGTGGCAGCACCACGCGCAGAAACACCTTCAACGGCCGGTCGCCCAGCGACTCGGCGACGTCTTCCAGTACCGGGTCCAGGCGCCGCAGCGCCGCTGCCGCCGGCAGGTAGATAAAGGGTGAGTAGGCAATCACCGACACCAACACGGCGGGAAACAGCCCGTGTATGGACGGCACCAGGCTGATCCACGCATAGCTGTGCACAAAGGCCGGAATGGCCAATGGCGCTACCACCAGCAACGACAGGATGCGCCGCCCCGGCAGGTTGCTGCGCTCGGTCAGCCAGGCCATCGCCACGCCGTGCAGCACACACAGCGGCACCGTGATCACCAGCAGCAACAGGGTGTTTTTCAGCAGCTCGCCCACGCGCGGGCGAAACAGCAGCTTGGCAATCAGGGCAGGGCCGGCTTCTACGCCGGCAATCGCTACAAACACCAGCGGCAACAGGGCAAAGGCCGACACCAGCAGCGCCGCCGCCAGCACCCAGACGTGGCCTGCGGCATTGCGCTGGCGCAGGGCCAACTTCCAGGCTGAAGGCGACAGTGTGTGTTTCAGGCCACGCAAGCGCGTTGGCGGTTCGAAAGGTTGAGTGGTCACTTAGAACAAGCCAGCGTCAGTCATCAGCTCAACAACCTTCGGGCTGTTCAATTTGGAGACATCGACAACCGGCGCATCCAGCTCCGGCAAGGGGATAAGTTTAGGATTCGACTGCTCGCCATCGCCGATGGCGTACTCGAACGAGCTGCCTTCGCGCAGGATAGCCTGGCCTTTTTTGCCGGTAATCCACTTCAAGAAAGCCTGGGCTTCCTTGGGGTGTTTGCTGGAGGCCAGCACGCCGCCGCCAGACAGGCTGACAAAAGCGCCCGGGTCTTTGTTCTTGAAGTAGTGCAGGCCAACGTTACCGCTGTTTTCGCCGGTTCTGGCCTGGTCGCCGAAGTAGTAGTAGTGATAGATCAGGCCGGTGTCGATCTGCCCGGCGTTCACGGCCTGCAGCACCGCATTGTTGCCGCGGTAGAGGCGGGCGCCAGCCTTGAGCGAATCCAGCCAGTCGGAAGTGGCTTGCTCGCCCTTGAGTTCCAGCAGGGCACCGACGATGGCCTGGAAGTCTGCGCCCATAGGTGAGGCAGACCAGCGACCAATCCACTGGGGCTCACCCAGTTCCAGCAGCGACTTGGGCAGCTCGTCCGGCTTTACGCGGTCCTTGTTGTAGACCAGCACCGTGGAGCGTGCGGCGATGCCAATCCAGTTGGCATGGGCAACGCGGTAGGGGGC
>JBCECW010000053.1:0-11775 GCA_039207785.1 Pseudomonas sp.
CCTTCGTGGTGGGCGGTCAGTTCGCTGAGCAATTGGCGCAGGCGTTGTGGGTCATCGAAGGTTTCCGCCTGGCCGTAGGCGTGAATGGCGATGTAATTCCAGGTGGGTACCGCTTTGCCGTGTTCGGCTTTGCTGGGGTAGTAGCCGGGGCTGATATAGGCCTGCTCGCCAGGGAAAATCACCAGCACCTGGGCGCCGGCCTGCAGGCTTTTCCACTGCGGGTTGGCTTTGGCGAAGTGGCCTTTCAAGGTGCCGTAGGGGCCCGCGCCGGGGACCAGCAGCAAGGGCAGATGGCTGGCTTGCATACCGTTTTCATCGTGGCTGACAAGAATGGCCAAGGGCGTTTGCACCATCTGCGCGTGCAGGGTGGGCAGGTCTTCTTCACGGAATGCGGCGGGGGTGTACATGGTGGCTCTCCAACGGATGGACCGATGCTAGGGCAGCTATTGGTCTGTTGTAAGAGCCATTTATGGCTATTTTTATAGGGCCAATGTAGGTTGCCGGTCAGCCATGCCCACGGGAAATCCTGTATGTCGCTTACGCCCTTGCCCTTCGATCCGTCCGGTATCCAGCTCGACCGCAGCAAGGGTTTGGCCCGCCAGCTCTACGAAGCCCTGCGCGAACGCATCCTGGCCGGCCAGCTTGGCAGCCTGGTGCGCTTGCCGGCGACTCGCGATCTGGCCGAGGCCCTGGGCGTGTCGCGCAACACCGTGGTGCGCGCCTATGAGCAGCTGTATGCCGAAGGCTATCTGCAGGGGCGGATTGGCGACGGCACCTACGTCGCGGAACTGGCCACCAAGGCTCGTGGCAAGGCGATGACAGCACGGCCTGCCGCCCCGACCAGCGAACCGCAAAGCAGCCTGTTGCAGCGCTTGCAGACCGAGCATCTGCCAGCGCCGCGCCTGGATGCACCGCGTGCCTTTCGGGTCGGCATTCCGGCGTTTGACCTGTTTCCCTTCGAGACCTGGGCGCGCCTGCAAGCCAACTTCTGGCGGCGGCCGCCACTGGCCAGCCTGGGTTATGGCGCCGCCGCCGGCGACCCGCAGCTGCGTGAACTGATCGCCGCCTACCTGCGCAACAGTCGTGGCCTGGTGTGCGACCCCGAGCAGGTGATCATTACCAGCGGCGCCCAGCAGGCCATCAGCCTGTGCGCGCAGATGCTGGTGAATGTCGGCGATGGCGTGGCGGTGGAAAACCCCGGCTACCGCGCGGCCGGCAAGGCCTTTGCCCTGGCCGGTGCGCGCTTGCATGGCGTGGCGGTGGATGAGGAGGGTTTTGATAGTCGCCAGTTGGCCGGGCTCAAGGATTGTCGGTTGGCCTATGTCACGCCGTCGCACCAGTACCCCACGGGCGTCACCCTGTCGCTGCCACGGCGCTTGCAACTGCTGGAATGGGCGGCGCGTGAGCAGGCCTGGATCGTCGAGGATGATTACGACGGCGAGTACCGTTACCGCGGTACGCCGCTGTCGCCATTGGCAGCGTTGGACCAGCATGGCCGGGTGCTGTATGTCGGCACCTTTTCCAAGATCGCCTTTCCCGGTTTGCGTCTGGGTTACCTGGTGGTGCCGCCTGCGCTGACCGAGGCCTTTGGCCAGGTGCGCGCCTTGGGCGTGCGCCACTCGGAAATTGGCACCCAGGCGGTAATGGCCGAGTTTATTGCTGCGGGGCATTTTCAGCGGCATATCCGCCGTATGCGTCGGGCGGCGCAGGCGCGTCGTGATGCGCTGCTGGCTGGCTGGCCCAAAGATGTGCCGGGGTGTCAGCCAATGCCCGCCGTGGACGCCGGTCTGCACCTGAGCGTGCGGGTGGCCAGCCGGGCGCGGGAATTGGAGTTGGTGGAAAAGGCGGCGGCAGTGGGTGTGGAGCTGAACCCGTTGAGTGATTACTGGCTGGCAGACTCGCCGGGCAGCGCCGATGAGCGTGCCGGCTTGGTCTTGGGCTTTGCCGGCGTTAACGAGGCGGATATCGCCATCGCCCTGGCCGCGTTAAAGCAGGCGTGGCGTAATCCGTAGGATGGGTAGAGGCGCAGCCGAAACCCATCGCGGGTTGGGTATAAATCGCTGATGGGTTTCGCTTCGCTCTACCCATCCCACGCACGAGTGGCACGGCAATAAAAAACCTGGAACAAGTCCGGGTTTTTCTGTCGCTGTGGCGGTATCAGTTCTGCCGAATACCCGCCACCAGCCACGGGGCGTTTTCGCTATTGGCCCGCTCCATGCGCCAGCTTTCGCTAAAGGCTTCGCCCTGGTCAAAGCGCGAGGTTTTCACCACGCCACGGAAGGTCAGGGTGGCCACGGTTTTGTCGGCCAGCTCGTCGATACCGTCCAGCTGTACTTGCAGCTCTTCCACGTAGGTGGACTGGAAACCATCGCCCAGCTCGGCGCGCTCGGTTTTCAGGAAGCTGAGCATCTGCGGGGTGACGAACTCGGCGATCTTGTCCATTTCCGCCGCGTCCCAGTGCTGTTGCAGGGCCAGGAAATGCTCTTTACCGGCTTCAACAAAGCGCTGTTCGTTAAACCAGCTTGGCGCATTGATCACCGGCGAGGCCGCTGCGGCGCTGCTGCTGCCGAAGATGCTGTTGGCTGGCGGAATAACCGGCTGGTTGGGCGGCAGGTCGCGTTGCATCGGCGCATAACCACCGGCGCTGGCCGGCTGCGGGCCGTTCTGCTGGCGACGGCGTGCGGCGATAAAACGGAAGATCACAAAGGCGATCAGGCCAATGATCAGCAAGTCGAACATCTGCATGCCTTCAAAGCCGCCGCCCATAAACATCGAGGCCAGCAGGCCGCCAGCGGCCAGACCGGCCAGGGGGCCCAACCAGCGCGAGGCGCCGCCAGCGGCGGCAGCGGTTGGTGCAGCTTTGCCCGGCGCTGCAGTCTGGCTGGCAGGCGGGGTGGCTTGACGGGTTTGGTGGGTAGGCGCGGAGCCGAAGGATTTACCGCCGCCCATGCGTTTTGCATTGGCGTCGAGGCTGAGCGTCAACGCGACGCAGAGCATCATGGCCAGGCTGATGAAACGCTTCATGGTTCGCAACTCTCTTTTATGGAATTCAACGCGCGCCATGTTGCACAGGGTGCCTGGCGATGACCAGCGGCAGAATGTTTCCGGATTTATGCCCCGCCGCTTATTTGCTGTAAGCGCTGCAGCCGGTCTTAACGCGTAATTGATGATCTTTGCGTAGGACAATGCTTTGCGGCCGGCCGTTCGTGTAATTGAAGTTACGGCTGAACCAGGCCGCCGATTGCGCCAGCGTGGCGTTGACCGGCGGCACGGCGAATTCCCAGTAGGGATCGTCGTCCAGGCGGCAGTCGGCGCGCAGCTGATAGCGCGCGGCATCGTCGCCCGCATCGCGGGCCTGGGGGGCGGGTACAAACGGCAGGCTGATCAGCACCAGGTTCTGGTTGCCATCGTGCTGATACTGAAACAGCAGCTCATTGCCGCGTATATCCAGCAGGCCCTTGCCTACTTGTTCGAAGCCAAACGGCTTTTCCCTGATCAGCAGCCCGGCGCTGCGCAGGTATACCCAGCCGGGTTTGCTGGTATCGAACGGGCTGGCGGGGTAGGCCACGGTGTCCAGGTATTCCAGGCGTCGTTTGCCGGCCTTGTCGGAATACAGCCGGAACAGCTCGTAGGCGCCTTCGCCGCGGGCTTTGATCAGCGCTTCATCGTCGCCAATCGCCAGTACTTCGCGCAGGCGCAGGTCTTCGCCGCTGTCACCGGCGATGGCGCGGTGCAGTTGGTCGCCTTCGCGCAGCTGATACACCTGTTGTTCTATCGGCGCGCCGCCCTGCTGCGGGCGATAGGAGAAGCGCAGTTCTTCCAGCTGCCACTGCGCACCGCGCGCCACCACCTGTGTGCTGGCCGGCAGTACGCAGCGTTGCTGGCGCATGGCGGGGGTAATACCCGGCAGATCGACGCCCAGGCAGAGGTCTTCGGCCATTACCGTCTGCGTGGGGTAGGGGGCTTTGCCGTCGCCCAGGCGCGGATTGGCATTGATGCCGGTGCAGGCTGTGGGCTCCGGGTCGATAGTGTCCTGGGTGTCGTCGAAGGTCGGGCTTGCGGCATAGCCAATAGCCTCGGGCGTACGCGGTTGCCGGCCCAGGTCGGGCTCACGCAAGCCTACGTACCAGCGTTGCAGGGCCGGGCGCGGCAGGCGTTGCTCGGCTTTCAGCTGCAAGCGCGGGGTGGGGCCGTCGGTGACGGTGAAGTGGGTGTCGAACCAGGCCGGGCCATCCTGGAAACGCAGGGTTTCCAGGGTCGATTGGTCAATACGGGCATACACCAGCGGGTGAGTGAATTCGAACTGCGGCAGGGCAAAGCAACGTTGCGGCAGCAGCAAGGTGGCCACCTGCCGGCCCGTGCTGATGCTGACGGCGCGGATAGTCGAGTCTGGCTCGTTATAACCCTGCTGGGCCAGCAAGGCCAGGTCGCCGCGCACATCGAGCAGAACCCCGGCGCCTACATCCACGACCCGCAGCGGATTGAGCTGCACCAGGTGCAAATGGTTGTCCTGCTGCACCGACACCCAGCCCGGCATACGTGCATCGGTAAACCAGTTTTGTGCGAGGTCGTCGACCAGCGCCTGGCCGCTGAGCTGCTTGCCCTGCACCTGCAGCCTGGCCAAACGGTAATTGCCGCTGGTGCGGTACACCACCAGGGCGGCGTCGGGCCCACTGCTGACGGCATCGAATAGGGTGGTGAGGTGGGCTTCATCGGCCGGGGCACCGAGGGCCTTGCCCAGCTGTTTATCGCTCAACGCGCTGCCGTGCATACGCAAGGTGAAGCTCACCTCGTCACGCAGCATGCCGGTGTTCCAGTCGCGGTTCTGGCTGACCTTGCGCTCGACCGCGAGCGGCGGGCTGTCCTTGCCGAACCAGGCGGCGAGGGCGCTATGGGGAAACACCAAGGCAGCGAGCAAGGCTAAAAAAGGGCGGAAGCGCACGGCGAGAATCCCTTCGACCGAAAGTAGGCGCCCATGCTGCGCCAGCCTTGGGCTTTTTTGTAGAAGCTTGGTGCGCGGAGCGCACCCTACGAAGGCAACGAGCCCCCACGCAAAACCGTAGGGTGCGCTCCGCGCACCAAGCGATCTACAGCGGTTCGAGTTTCGCGTAACCCATCATCAGCCACTTGCTACCTTCGGCCGCGAAGTTCACCTGCACCCGTGCCTGCGCCCCGGCACCCTCGAAGTTGAGGATTACCCCCTCGCCAAACAGCGCGTGTTTCACTGCCTGGCCCAGACGAAATTCGGTGTCCGGCACCTCGGCATTGGCAAACATGCTGCCGGTGTTGGCGCCCGTCTTGCTGCTGCCGTAAGGGCGGCTGACGCTATTGGACAGGCGCACTTCCTGGATCAGCGCCGGCGGTAC
Organism: Pseudomonas sp.; assembly: GCA_039207785.1. Taxonomy (GTDB): domain Bacteria; phylum Pseudomonadota; class Gammaproteobacteria; order Pseudomonadales; family Pseudomonadaceae; genus Aquipseudomonas. The sequence continues at coordinate 5,367 of JBCECW010000053.1, forward strand.
TTCACGCACAAAGCGCGAGACCTTGTTATAGGTTTCGCTGCCGTACAGGCGGCGGGTTTCGGCGTAGGTCAGCACCAGGTTCTGCATGGCGCGGGTAATGCCCACATAGGCCAGGCGCCGTTCTTCTTCCAGACGGCCGGGCTCTTCCAGGCTCATCTTGTGCGGGAACAGGCCTTCTTCCATGCCCACCAGAAACACCAGGGGGAACTCCAGGCCTTTGGCGCTGTGCAGGGTCATCAGCTGCACGCTGTCTTCGTGTTCGTCGGCTTGCGAATCGCCGGCTTCCAGCGAGGCGTGGCCGAGGAAGGCGGCCAGCGGGGTGAGGTCGTCTTCTTCGTTGTTCTCGAAGTTGCGCGCGGCGCTTACCAGTTCCTCAAGGTTTTCCACCCGGGCCTGGCCTTTTTCGCCCTTTTCTTCCTTGTGATAGGTAATCAGCCCGGTCTGCTCGATGACGGTTTGGGTCATCAAGTGCAGCGGCATTTCCATCACGTTGGCAGCGAGGTTTTCGATCAGCTCGATAAACCCGCCAAGCGCTGTGGCCGCGCGGCCGGTCACGCCTTTATTGGCCACCAGCTGGCGCATGGCTTCCCACATCGACAGGTCGCTATGGCGTGCGTGGTCGCGGATGGCTTCGACGGTTTTCTCGCCGATGCCACGCGCCGGGACGTTGATGACCCGCTCAAGTGCAGCGTCGTTGCCGCGGCCTTCCAGGATGCGCAGATAGGCCATGGCGTTCTTGATTTCAGCGCGCTCGAAGAAGCGCTGGCCACCGTAGATGCGGTACGGAATTTTCTCCCGCAGCAAGGCTTCTTCCAGCACCCGCGACTGGGCGTTGGAGCGGTACAAAATGGCGATTTCGCTGCGCAGTAAACCGTTTTTGCGCAGGTTGTCTTCGATGGTCTCGACCACGTAGCGCGCTTCGTCGTGCTCGTTGAAGGCGGCGTACAGGCTGATGGCATCGCCGTCGCCGCCGTCGGTCCATAGCTCTTTGCCCAGGCGCCCGCTGTTATTGACGATCAGCGCGTTGGCGGCCTTGAGGATGCTGGCCGTGGAGCGGTAGTTCTGCTCCAGGCGGATGGTTTGTGCATCCGGGAAGTCGCTGGAGTACTGGTGGATATTTTCGATCTTGGCACCGCGCCAGCCGTAGATGGACTGGTCGTCGTCGCCCACCACCATCAGGCTGTCGCCGCCTTTGCCGAGCAGGCGCAGCCAGGCGTATTGCACGGCGTTGGTGTCTTGGAATTCGTCCACCAGGATATGGCGGAAGCGGCGCTGGTAATGCTCCAGCAGGCCTGGGTGGTCGCGCCACAGGTCCAGGGCACGCAGCAGCAGTTCGGAGAAGTCGATCACCCCGGCGCGCAGGCAGGCCGCTTCATAGGCTTCGTAGATGCTGCGCATGGTGGCCAGGAACATATCGCCGCCAGGCTGGATATGTTTGGGCCGCAGGCCTTCGTCTTTCTGCCCGTTGATAAACCATTGGGCCTGGCGCGCCGGCCAGCGCTGTTCGTCTAGGCCCAGCTCGCGGATCACTCGTTTGACCAGGCGCTGCTGGTCGTCGCTGTCCAGGATCTGGAAGCTCTGGCTAAGCCCGGCTTCCTGCCAGTGCGCCCGCAACAGGCGATGGGCCAGGCCGTGGAAGGTGCCGACCCACATGCCGGCCGGGTTCAAGCCCAGCAACTGCTCGATGCGATGGCGCATTTCGGCAGCGGCCTTGTTGGTGAAGGTCACCGACAGGATCGAGTGCGGCGAGGCGTTTTCCACCTGGATCAACCAGGCGATACGGTGCACCAGCACACGGGTTTTGCCGGAACCTGCGCCGGCCAGGACCAACTGACGCCCCACCGGGGCCGCTACGGCCTGGCGTTGAGCATCGTTGAGGGAATTGAGCAGAAGGGAGAGATCGTCGCGCATCGCGGCATTCTAGGGGGCCGGGTGGGTCAGGGCAAACGCAAAGGCGCCGACGACTGGCTGGTCAGCCCGGCGGTCGCCGCGTGCCTATCGAAAGTAAGGGGCCGGTGGCGTGAAAATGCCGTGATTGAGCCTTGGGCGATGGCGTTCGCTTGTGTATGCTCCGGCCACGACTAGGCATAACCATTACAAGAAAAGGGCCTATGACCGCTAAAAACAGGCTACCGCTCGAGCTGCCTTTGGCAGAGACCGACCGAGACATACGCCAGCTGTTTGCGACCGATATCGCTGTGGAACGCACTCGTCTGCTGTACGAGGGTTCCCGTATTCCCACGCTGTTTATGCTGCTCTGCGGCCTGGCCTGCGCCTACCTGTTATGGGAGCCGCGCGGCGACCTGCTGCTGGCCGGCTGGCTGGTGGGCGTGGTGACCCTGGCGGTGCTGCGCCTGATCCAGGTGGCGGCGTTCCATGCGGCGCTGCCTTCGCGCCAGGCCAAGCCGATCTGGCGGCAGATGTTCCTGCTCGGCGCCTTCTGTTCCGGGGTGGCCCTGGCTATCGGCGCCATCGGCCTGGTGCCGCCGGATGCGTTCTTCCAGCAGGTGCTGATGTTCGGCCTGATCAGCGCGGCGATTCTCTCCGCCAGCGTGGCCTATGCCGTTAGCCTTACCGCCTTTCTGACCTTTGCCCTGCCGTGCCTGGTGCCCACCGTGGCCTACCTGCTGTTTACCGGCCAACCTATGCAACAGGGCTGGGGCGTGCTGGGCCTGATTCTGTTCGGCGCCTTGCTGGTGGTGGCCTGGCAGATCAATCGCCTGGTGCAGCGCAGCCTGGTGCAACGCTTTCATAACCAGGCGCTGATCAGCCGCCTGGAACACGCCAAGGCCCAGGCCGAGGGCCTCAATGGCGAACTGGCCCGCGAGATCGAACAACGCCGCCGTGCCGAACGCGAACTGCGCTACGCCCACAACGACCTGGAAATGCGTGTGGCCCAGCGCACCCTGGAACTGGATGCCGCCAGCCATGCCCTGAGCAAAAGCGAAGCGCGCTTGGCGCTGGCGCTGGAAGCCAGCGAGCTGGGGATGTGGGACTGGAACCTGATCACCGACGAAGTGCACCACTCGCGGCTCAAGGAGATTTTCGGCCTCGACCCCGAAGCCGTCACCGTGATGCTGCGCGACCTCAAGCCGCGTCTACACCCCGAAGACCTGCCGCTGCTGCGCCGCACCCTGGTGGAGCATATGAAAGGCCTGTCCGACGGCTACCAGATCGAATACCGCGTGCGCCACGCCAATGACCAATGGCTGTGGATCGAAGACCGCGGCCGTGCCGTGGAGCGAGATGCCAGTGGCCGGGTCACGCGTATGCTCGGCACCCGCCGCGATATCAGCGCCTGGAAAATGCGCGACGAAGAACAGCGCCTGGCCGGCATCGTGTTCGAGGCGGCCAGCGAAGGCATCATCATCCTCGACCCGGACTACAAGGTGCTGGCCGTCAACCAGGCCTACAGCGACGTAACCGGGTACAGCGCCGCCGAGGTCCATGGCCAAACCGTGGCGCGCATGATCGTCAGCCGCGATAACCGCCGTCAGTACGAGCTGATTCGCCAGGAACTTGAGCTCTCAGGCAAATGGCAGGGCGAGCTGGTGGAAACCCGCAAGAACGGCGAACTCTACCCGCAGTGGCTGCAGCTGAATGTGGTGCGCGATGCCCGTGGCCGGGTCAGCCATATCGTCGGCTTCTTTGCCGACCTGTCGTCGCGCCGCGAGGCCGAGGAGCGCCTGCGCTACCTGTCGCACTACGACGAACTCACCGGCCTGGCCAACCGCACCCTGTTCAAGGCGCGGTTGCACGAAGCCAGCCAGCGCGCCCGTCAGGGCGACCGTACGCTGGCGCTGCTGCATATCGACCTGGACCGCTTCAAGTTGCTGAACGACAGCCTGGGCCATGAAGTGGCCGACCAGTTGCTGCGGCAGATGAGCCGGCGCCTGACCCAGTCGATGTCCGAAGCCGACACCCTGGCGCGGCTGTCGGGCGATGAGTTTGCGGTGATCCTCGACAGCTACGGCAGCCTGTCCAACCTGGCGCGCCTGGCCAGCCGGCTGCTGACCAAGCTGCGCATGCCAATGACCGTGGGCGGGCAGGAACTGGTGGTCAGTGCCTCCATCGGCATCAGCCTGTTGCCGGATAACGCGCGGGAAATGAGTGCGCTGATCAGCCAGGCGAACATGGCCATGCAGCACGCCAAGCATCTGGGCGGCAACACCTTCCAGTTCTTCACCGACAACCTGCAGGCCTGCACCCTGGAGCGCCTGCAACTGGAAAACCAGCTGCGCAAAGGCATCGAGCTGGGGCAGTTGGAAGTGTTCTACCAGCCGAAACTGTGCCTGGCCACCGACACCCTGGCCTCGGCCGAGGCGCTGGTGCGCTGGCGCCATCCGGACCTCGGGCTGGTGCCGCCAGGCGACTTTATCGGCCTGGCCGAAGAAACCGGGCTGATCGCCCCGATTGGTGAATTCGTATTGCGCCAGGCCTGCCGCCAGGCGCGCGAATGGCAGTTGCTGGGGCTGGCGGATATTCGTGTGTCGGTGAACCTCTCGGTGCATCAACTGCGCCAGGGCAACCTCACCAGCCTGGTGCGCCAGGTACTGGATGACACAGGGCTGGCGCCTCATTACCTGGAGCTGGAACTGACCGAAAGCCAGTTGCTGGATAATGTCGAGAATGTGATCAGCACCTTCCATCAGCTGCGGCAGATGGGGGTGAAGCTGGCCATCGACGACTTCGGCACCGGCTATTCGTCGCTGAGTTACCTCAAGCGTTTCCCGGTGGACTTCGTCAAGATCGACCAGTCGTTTATCCGCGACCTGGCGGCCAATGGCGAGGATGCGGCGATTACCCGCGCCATTATCGCCATGGCCCATAGCCTGGAGTTGAAGGTGGTCGCCGAAGGCGTGGAAACCCAGGCGCAGATGGACTTCCTCAAGGCCCAGCGCTGCGACGAGCTGCAGGGCTTCCTGATCAGCCGGCCGTTGGCGGCGGAGCATTTCGTCAAGTTGCTGTTGGAGCAGCGCAGTATCGCCTCCTGAAGCAAAAGCCCCTCACCCCCGGCCCCTCTCCCGCAAGCGGGCGAGGGGGGACGAAAGGCTAAAACCGCGCTCGGTCCGCTCCCTCTCCCGCTCGCGGGAGAGGGCTGGGGTGAGGGGCCGTTGCTTTTGATCTGGACTTGCGACCTTCTCGTGGTTTTTTCCGTGTCTATTGCACAGTTTCGCCCTCTGCCCGGCGCCTGATCGCCAGCCTGTGCCCGAGCGCGCACTTCCGTATCGCCAACCTCGCCATCATGCGCGCCCGCACGCGCCCTGCGTGGTTACCGATAAGGAGAGCCGACATGCTCAAGAAGTATCCCCGCCTGCTGACGGCTCTGGCCTTGGCGTGCACCGCAGCGCTGCCCACCAGCGCCCTGGCCCTTAGCGTTGGCGAGGCCCAGGTGTTGTCCAGCTTGAGCCAGCCGCTGCGCGCGCAGATCGAGTTGCAGGGTGTGCGTGACCTCGGCCCGGAGGAGTTGAAGGTGCGCCTGGCCTCGCCCGAAGCCTTTAAAAAAGCCGGTATTGAACGCGATGGCGCGATCTTGGCCCTGCAGTTCGATACCAAGCTCAATGCCAAGGGGCAAAGCCTGATCCGCGTGACCACCTCGCGGCCGATCACCGAGCCGTACCTGAATTTCCTGGTGGAAGTGATTTCCCCGGATGGTCTGCAACTGCGTGAGTACAGCCTGCTGATCGACCCGCCGAATTACGCTTTTGCCGCCCCGGCGCCGGTCAGTGCGCCGGTGGCCAACGTGGCGCCGACGGTAGCAGCCAAGGCGGCCGTTGCCCCGGCTGCTGCGGCCCCTGTGGCGGCGGCAAAACCAGCGGCCACCCCGACTACTGACGGCCCGGTAGCCGGCGGCCAATACCGCACCCGGAGCAACGACCGCCTGTGGGATATCGCCCAGGCCATCCGTGGCGACGCGTCGCCGCACCAGGCCATGCTGGCGATCCAGCGCCTGAACCCGGACGCCTTTAGCAATGGCGATATCAATCGCCTGAAAAGCGCGCAGAACCTGCAATTGCCCAACCGCGAGCAACTGCATGCCACGGGTCGTAGCGAAGCGCTGGCGCAGCTGGATGCGCGCAAGCGCAGCGAAGCCGGTAGTGCGCCCGCCACTGCCGTCGCTGGCGATACCCTGAGCCTGGTGGGCGAGCAGGGCAGTGGCCGTGCTGAACATAAAGACGGCGGCAAAAGCAGCAAGGCGGCTGCCAAACAGGACGCCGACAATCGCCTGGCCATCGCTCAGGAAGAACTGGCCCAGGCCCGTCGCGAAGGTGAGGAGTTGTCCAGCCGAGTGGCAGACCTGCAATCGCAGCTGGATAAGTTGCAGCGCCTGATCGTGCTCAAAGATAGCCAGTTGGCTGAGCTGACGGCGCGTTTGGCCGCGCTCAACAAGACTAGCGACGCGCAGAAC
>JBCECW010000054.1:0-11738 GCA_039207785.1 Pseudomonas sp.
TCAGAAAGCGGTCCATCTGCGCTTCCGGCAACGGATAGGTGCCCTCCTGCTCGATGGGGTTCTGCGTGGCCAGCACCATAAACAAGCCCGGCATGGGGTAGCTTTTACCGGCTACGGTGATCTGCCGTTCTTCCATGGCTTCAAGCAAGGCCGCCTGCACCTTGGCTGGCGCACGGTTGATTTCATCAGCCAGGATCACATTGCCAAACAAGGGGCCGGGCTGGAATTTGATCTGATTGCCCTCGGCGCTCTGCTGCAAGATTTCACCGCCGGTGATATCCGAGGGCAGCAGGTCGGGGGTGAACTGGATGCGGCTCATACGCGCATCGAGGTGCGTAGCCAGGGCCTTGACGGTACGGGTTTTGGCCAGGCCGGGCAGGCTTTCCAATAGCACATGGCCATTGGCCAATAAGCCCAGCAACACATGGCGAATGGTGCCGGCTTGCCCCAACACCTGCTGCGCCACACTGACTTCTAATGCGCTGATCTGCTCGCGTGCACTCACGGACTCATTCCCTGACTGGTGAAAGACGAAAGGGCTACTGACGACTGCCGAGGTAACTCTAGTTGGCTGATTGCCCCGTGCCAGAAAAAATCCGCCCAAGTTCGCCTTGGTACGGGTTGCGCGGCGCCAATCAGCATCTAGGCTGCAAAGCGTTGATCATCAGGTTGGCCGTGGCCGGCGCACAGGCGCCAGGTCTCAACCGCTAGCAAAGGAGTCGCTATGCGTACGTTTCGGCTAACCCCAATCGCTTTGTTGCTCGGTGTGTTTTCAAGTAGCAGTTGGGCAGGCGGCATTTTGATTTACGAGGCTGGCCAGGAAGGTGCCGGCCTCGCCAACGCCGGGGCGGCGGTGCTGGCCACCGACCCCAGCGTGCTGATGAATAACCCCGCCGGCATCAGCCAATTGCGCGGTACTCAGGTCAGCGCCAATGGCCAGGTGCTACTGGGCCATATCGTGTTTTCCCGCGACAGCAACAACGACTTCAGCGGCAACGAAGGTGGCAACTCGCTCCAATACCTGCCCGGTGCCAGCACCTTTATCAGCCACGAACTGGATGACCGTTCCAGTATCGGTTTCGGTATGTACGGCACCTTTGGCCTGGCGCTGGATTACGACGATGACTGGGCTGGGCGCTACTTCACCCAGGAATCCGCGGTGATCGGCGTGTCGCTGCAACCCACCTATGCCTACAAGCTCGCCGACGATCTTTCCATCGGCATCGGCCCGCGTTTGATGTACGCCTATTTCCGCACCGAGCTGGCGGTCAATAACAACGTGCTGGGCTTTAGCGGCTTGCAGGATGGCCAAATGGAGGTCAAGGACACCGACGTCGGTTACGGCGTCAACCTCGGCGTGCTCTATCGCCTGAATGAGCGCACCCAGCTGGGCCTGGCCTACACCAGCAAGATCGACCTGGAATTCAAAGACAGCCCGCACGCCGACCACATCACCAACCCGGTACTCAATGCGGCGCTGAATGTAGTCGGCGTCAACGACCTTGAAGTGGATATGGAAGTGCCGCAGACGGTACTGATCAGCACCTCCTATGACCTCGACTCGCAGTGGCGGCTGCTCACCAGCGTCGGTTGGCAGCAGTGGAGCCAGTTCGGCAAGATCGGTATCGAGGTGGATTCCAACCTGGCCGGCACCGATGTCACCGCCGACCGCAGCTACAAAGACACCTACCATGCCTCCGTCGGCGCGCAGTACCAGTTCGACAAGCAATGGCGCTGGAACTTCGGTGTCGGTTACGACACCTCGATGGTCGATGACAGCGACCGCACCGTGGATATGCCCAGCGCGGCGGCCTGGCGTTTTGCCACCGGCTTTAACTACCAGGTGGAAGACGGTCTGGACCTGCACGCGGCCTACACCCTGATCTGGATGGGTGATATGGACACCGAGCAAACCAAGTCACGCTCGGGCAATAGCGTCTCCGGCACCTACAAAGACACCGCCATCCACGCCCTTGGCGCTGGCGCCACCTGGCGTTTCTAGGCCGTACAGGAGCTAGACCATGATGCATAAAGGAATGCCTTCACTGGCGCTTGCCGCGATCTGCGTACTGCCGGTGGCCCATGCCGATGACTCGGCCGAACTGGCGAAAAAATCGCTAAACCCGGTGGCAGCCATGTACAGCCTGCCGTTCCAGTACAACTGGGATCAGAAAATGGGCCCCACGGAAAAGGGCATGCATAGCGTGACCAATATCCAGCCGGTGCTGCCCTTCGCCCTCAACGACGACTGGAACCTGATTTCCCGCACCATCCTGCCGGTGATCGACCAGCATGGCCTGGCGCCCAATGGCGCCGCCGACAAACACGGCATTGGCGATATCACCCAGAGCTTTTTCTTTTCGCCGAAAGAACCCACCGAGAGCGGCTGGATCCTCGGCGCCGGGCCGGCCTTTCTGGTGCCCACCGGCAGCGACGATTTACTTAGCGCCGAGCAATGGGGCGCCGGCCCTACGGTGGTAGCGCTGCAGCAAAGCAATGGCTGGACCCACGGTTTTCTGGCCAACCATATCTGGGGGCTGGAAGGCACGCCGGATGACAAGGAGCAGGTTAACCAGACCTTTGTGCAGCCCTTCCTCTCCTACACCAATAAGACGTTTACCACCTTTGGGGTGAATACCGAGTCCACCTATAACTGGCAGACCAAGGAGTGGTCGGTGCCGATCAACCTGTCGGTTACCCAGCTATTAAAACTGGGCGGCCAGCCTATGACGATTCAGGCCGGCCCACGCTACTGGGCCGATACCGCCAAGGATGGTCCGCAAGGCTGGGGCTTTCGTTTTGCCCTGACCTTGCTGTTCCCCCACTAGCTCGCAACAAACACGATGATCGGCCCACACACCGCCAGCAGCACATTGGAAATGGCGTAGCAGACGGTAAAGCCGATCACCGGGGTATTGCTGCCGGACAGCTCGATCACCTTGTTCATCGAGGCGGCTTCAGTCTGTGCACCGGCCAGGGCGCCGAGCAAAATCATCGGGTGCAAGCCCAGCACATAGCGCCCGATAAACAGCGACACCAGCGGCGGCAGCAGGGTTACCACCACCCCGGAAATCAGCAGCGCCACACCCTGCTCCTGCATCGCCGCCACCGCCGCCGGCCCGGCCAGCAGGCCTACCACGGCGCCAAAGGCGGTCAGGCCAAACTCGGAAAACGCCCATTGCGCCGCGGGCGGCAGATTGCCGAAATCGGGGTGGCGGGAATTGAGCCAGCCCAGCAGCAGCGCCACCACTAGCACCCCGCCGCCAATCCCCAGCTCCACCGGAATCATGCCGATATGGGTGGACAGCAGGCCCAGCAACGACCCCAGCACCATGCCCAGGCAATGCACAGCGATATCGGACTTGTAGCTGGGTTTGCGCACCCGCCCCAGTCGGGCTGTGAGCATGGCAACGCTGGCGCTACGGCCGATCAGGGTGATCACATCGCCACGGCGAATCACCGTGTGCGGCAGCATCGGCAACTCCAGGCCCTGGCGGCTGATACGGTTGATAAAGCAGCCCAGGCGCTGGCCGCCAATCAGTTCGGTCTTGATCGCATACACCGTTTTGCCGGCGAACTGTGCGGCGGTCAGCACCACCTCGGCATGGTCCGTGGGAAAGGACATCGACAGCGGATGATCCACTTCCGGGCCGATCAGCTCGGCCAATTGCCCCACCGCCTCACGCAAGGTGTAGACGCCCGCGATATCACCGCTCTGCAGCACCAAGGCCGGGTCGCGGGCCAGCACCTGCTCGCCGCGTACCACCCGCTCTACGCTCAACCTCGGGTGCAGGGCTTCGATATCGGCGATGGTCTGGCCGTGGCAGCGGCTATCAATCCGGTGGGCGCGCACCACGATGCGGGTATAGGGCGTGCTGACAAACTCCTCCTCGGCGGCAATACCCAATTCCAGTTCCAGCTCGCGCGCCGAGGCACGCATATCGATACCCAACAATTTCGGCGCCACACTGCCGACAAACACAATCAAGCCGATGGTGCCAAACAGGTAGGTAATAGCGTAGGCCACGGCCATATGGCTGGTCAGCAGTGCCTTGGCATCGGCGGCCAGGGGCAGTTGGGAAATGGCGCTGCTGGCGGTACCCATGATGGCCGTATCGGTCAGCGCGCCGGCCCCCAGGCCAGCGGTAAAGCCGGCGTCGAAGCCATACACCCAGTTCATCAGCAAAATCGCGCCCAGGGCCGTGGCACACAGCACTGCCGAAAACAGCACCAGCTTGAGGGTGCCGCGGTTGAGGCTGCCAAAAAATTCCGGCCCGCTTTTAAAGCCCACAGCGTAGATAAACAGCAGGAAAAACACATTCTTCAGCTCATGGGGCACCTCCAGGCCCACCTGGCCAATCAGCAAACCCATCAACAAGGCGCCGGCCACCGAGCCCAGGTGAAAGCTGCCGATCTGGATACGCCCCAGCAACACGCCCAGGGCAATGGACAGAAACACCGCCAGCTCCGGGTTGGCGCGCAGCGCGTGCAGCACAAAATCGATCATGGCTGCTTGTCGGTATGGGGTGGCTCTTGCGCTGGCGCGGCATACCAGTCTTCGCGCGCGACTTTCTTCTCCTGCGCCGGGTCGCCCAGGTAGTGCGGCGACATGATCTGCACGCCGTACTCGTTGAATACATCCTGGATATTGGCGTGCAACATCGACAGCAGCTCAGCCCGTGGCCGCGGCTCGCTCGGCACGGCTTGCGCCACCAGGCGATACTCGGGGTAGAAATCCGACAGCGCGGTCTGGAACACCTGTGGCCTGGGCGTATGCAAGATGCCGGGGGTACGCCGTGCGGCTTCCAGCAGCATGGCCTCGACCTGCCGCCACGGCGTGTCGTAGCCGATGGTGACCACCGTATCCACCACATACCCCACGCCTTGCACCACCCGTGAGTAATTCTTGGTGACCGTGCCGGTGATCATCGAATTGGGCAGGGTCAGCACTTCGCCAAGGCCGGTGCGGATGGTGGTGGTAAACATGCCCACCTCGGTCACCGTGCCCTCGTTTTCGCCCACACGCACGTACTCACCCACCCGCAGGGTGCGGGTATAGGTCAGGATCAGGCCGGCGGCCGCCTGTCCCACCACACTGGAAGCCCCCAGGGAAATCATCAGGCCGATCAACACCGACAGGCCCTTGAACGCCTCGGTACCGGCCCCTGGTAGGTACGGGTAGGCCATGGCCAGGGCAAATAGCCAGATGGCCAGGGAGATCAGGCGAGTTGTCGGTTGCAGGGTTTCGACGTTAAGCCAGTTGATGGTGCCCGGTCGTGACAAACGCTCCAGCAGCCTCTTGCAGAAGGCGCTAAAACCCTTGGCCATAAAGAAGATCAACAGCGCAATCACCAGGCCCGGTAGCGCGCTAACCATGCCTTCCAGCACATAGTGGGCAAGATCCAGCAGGTACTGGTTAAGGCTTTCGCCCCAGGGTCGGGTGTAGGGGAAACGCTGCAGCACAAAGCTCAGCCACTCGTAACTCAGCAGCAGCACCAGCAGCCAATACAGCACGGCCAGCAGACGACGGCTGGCGATATACAGGTTGCTGGTGTCCACCAGTTGCGTCTGGCCAATACGCAGGGCGCTGGCATGTTTGCGCATACGTGTCGGCAGCCAGACCAGGATGCGCCGCCGGCAATACCCCAGCAGGCGCAGCAAGCCGATATACAGCAAGGTGGCGGCGGCAAACAGGCCGCCAGCGGTGAGCATAAAACGCAGGTCGCGGGCTTGCTGGGTTTCGCCAATCACCTGACGCAAGCGCTCGGCGGCCTCCTGGGCACCCTGCTGTACCGACATGGCGGTAGCGTCGACATCCTGGGGGGTGACGATAAAGGCGCGGCGATCGCCCACCAGGATCAGGTAACTGTTAAGCACCGTATCCACACGCACATCGGCGTTATCGGTGCCGGCCAACACCTCGGCAATGACGATGCCCGCGCGGCGTGAGCGCACTTGCGGGGTTTCCCCCAACAGGGTGGCGCGAAAGGTAAATACGCTGCGGTTGGCCACTTTCAGCTCAGCGGGCTCGGCATTCACCACCGCTACATCATTGGCCGCCTGGCCAGCGGTGCCAACGCCCAGCCACAGCAGCGCAACCAGGCCAGCGAGCCCTATCCATTTGCCCATACCCTACCCGCCTCCCCAGAACGTCTGCACAGCAGCCTAGTCAATTTTCCCCTTGGGCGCGGGTGGCAAATACGCGGCGGCCATTTCCAAGGCGCCGCGCCCGCCGCGGCGCAAGCAGGCCGCCAGTGCGATCCAGGAAATATCGGTGATCACCACCTGTTCGGCAGGCATCATCTGCACCTCGCCCGCCGTCAGCCCGGCGGGGCCACCGTCGGCGAGAAAGATCAGCACCCAGCCGTCCCTGGCCTCCATCACCAGGCCAAAACGAAAGCCCACGTCCTGGATCAGCATGCCCACCTTGGCACCCTCGAGGTTTTCCATGCCGGTGACTCGGGCGGCGGCATCCTTGAGCAATTGATAGCCCGGCAAGTTACCCAGCAGTTTGTCTTCCAGGGCCTGGATAGCGTTGGCGGCCACCGCCGTACGGGCCAGCAGGCCGGCGAGAAAACACACCAACAACAGCAGCACCACGGCGGCCAGGGTTACCGAGGTCACGCCCGCCACGCTAAAACCGGAAAACAGCGGCAACACCTTGGCCAGTGGCACGCGCAATAGATGAATGACTTTTTCCAGCAGGATCACCAGCAAGGCCAGCGGCAGAATAAACAGCACGCCGCCCAGTACGGTGGTTTTGATAAAGCGGAACATGCGCACCTCCCGCGTTGCGGCGTTATGCCCTGTCGGCGTGCTGTTTTGTATAGACGAAAAATCGACACGCGCGGCAAAGCTGGCATAAGGCCATTTCGTGCGGGTTAGAGCCATCCGATAAAAAGTAAGCCGCTTGTTACACAGCGACTATATTTCACCCTCACGGGGGTTCCGTACCGAGGGCGAAGGATATGTCTGGGGTAGTTCCGCATCGTGCATTGCCGCGGCTGAAGCCGCACAGCCAACTATTGGCACTGGAGCCGCGCATCCTGTTTGATGGTGCCGCCGCCGTGGCGGTCGACCAGCACCACGACAGCGCCAGCAATGGCGCCACCGATAGCGACCACGCCCCCAGCACCCCCACCGAAGCCCCGGCAGCCACCCCGGTAACCGAACAACGCACCCTGCTGGTGATCGACAGCCGCGTCGATGCCCCAGACAAACTCACCGCCGGCCTGCCCAGCAACGTCACGGTGCTGGTGGTCAATAGCCAGCAGGATGGCCTGGCGGCGATTACCAAGGCCCTGGAAGCCCTGGGCAAGGTCGACGCCATCCAGATCCTGTCCCACGGCGAAGCCGGGCAACTGACCCTGGGTAACCGTACCCTCAGCGCCGCCAATGTCGATGACCTGGGCAGCACCCTGCAAGGCTGGCAAGCCAACCTCAACAGCGGCGCCGATATCCAGCTGTATGGCTGCAATATCGGCGCCGGTGCCCAGGGACAGACCCTGGTCAATGAAATCGCGCGCTGGACCGGTGCCGATGTGGCTGCCTCCAACGACAACACTGGCGCCGCCAGCCTGGGCGGCGACTGGAACCTGGAAGTCCAGGTGGGCAGTATCGACAAGGCCCTGGTGCTTGGCAGCGCTACCCTCGATAGCTACCACAGCCTGCTCGCCGCCGGCCCCAATACCAGCCTGGGCACCAGCGCCGCCGAGGTGCTGCTGGGCGACCAATTCACCTTTACCGTGAACTTCAGCAACACCTCCAGCGACGTCGGCTTTGCGCCCTATATCGATCTGTTTATGCCGGTGACCGGTAAAGACGGCGCCGGCTCGGCGGTGGACGACGGCATCAGTTTTGTCTCGGCCACTTACCTGGGGCAAACCCTGGTCAGCCATGTGGTGACCTTCGACAGCAATGGCGACGCCACCCACCCATTGGCCAAGGATGCCAGCGGCAATTATCTGGTTATGCATGCGGCCGACTACGGTATGCAAGCCGGTGACCAGGTGGTGGTGCTGGAACTGCCCTTTGCCAGCGCCGTTGCTGGCCAACCGACTGTGGCCGTGCAAGTTACCGCCAGCCTCAGCAACCTGGCCGACACCAGTTTTACCGGCGGCAACCCGGCGTTGACCATCCTTGCGCGCAGCGGCTTCCAGTACGGCAACGATGCCCTGAACAACCCCACCGTGGACCCCACCATTATCGAGGCCGTGACCCACGCCTTTGTGGTCACGCCCACGGTGATTACCTTCGACCAGACCATCAGCACCCCCGAAGGCGAAACCGCCACCGGCCCCAACTATGGCCGCAGCCTGACCGTAACCGTGGAAGCCGCCACCGGGCAAAGCCTGAGCCAGGTAGTGGTGACCCAGCCGCTGCCCGATAACATCCAGGTCACGGCCATCAACCCCGGCCCCGGCGGCACCCTGACCTCGCTGACCCTGGCCAATGGCACTGTGCTGACCAACCCCGCCGCGATGCAGGCGGCGATTACCAGCGACACGGTGTTTATCAGCGAATTTACCGTGACCTACGCCACCCTCACCGGCCAAGCGGCGACCACGGTGAATTTCTATGTGCCGGACAACGACGCCAACGGCACGGCGATCATCGACCACACCACGGGCGATGACGTCACCATCAACATTGACGCGCCGAGTGCCGAGGGCAAATGGGTGCCGCTGGATAGCCGCGACATCATTCCCCCGGCCACCGATGTGGATTTTGCCGGCACCGGTGCCGCCACCAGCTTTGTCGCCAAATCCATCACCCTGCTCAAGGACGTGACCCTGGCGGTGGACGGCGGCGCCAGCGGCATCACCCCCGGCGATACGCTGAGATACAACCTGAGCATCGCCATTTCCGACTACTTCGCCTTTGGCAAAAGCCTGGGCGGCAATGGCAGCTTTATCGTTGCCGACACCCTGAGCGACGGCCAGACCGTCACCGGCACGCCGACCCTGACCATCACCACCGATGGCCAGACGCAAACCATTGCCCTGATCACCACCCGGGTGGTCAACGCCGATGGCACCACCTCGCTGGCCTTTGATGTGGGCGAATCCATGCGCCAGCACGCGGCCTTGCACCCAGCCCTCAATGGCGACCTGGCCTTTGATAACACCCTGCAAGGCGCTGCCAAAGCGGTGATCAGCTACCTGGCCATTGTCGGCCAGAGCTACACACCGCCCGCCGGCGCGCCCCATAGCGAAATCAACGAAGGCGACCAGCTGGGCAATAACGCCCTGGTCACCGCCACCCTGCTCAGCAATGCCACCACCCTTACCGGGCAAAGCGAAAGCGATGGTTCCAGCTCGCTGGCGACCATCCCCACCAGCCAGGTCGATATCGTTATGAGCGACCTCAATGGCGGCGGTATGCCGCCGCAGGGCGTGGAGCTCAACCCCGGCGACGTGGTGACCTTCAAGGTGCGCTACGACCTGCTGACCGGCGACTACCAGGACTTCAAGCTCACCACCTACCTGCCCGTGCCGCTGTTCGATATCGTCGCCAATGGCGTGGCCTGGGCCAATGGCAACGGCCCCGGCGAATGGCACCTGGGCAGTGGCAATACCAACCCTGGCGCGGTCACCAGCGTGGTTAGCGGGCCGGGTAACTCGGTGGTGTTCAGCTTTGGCAATTACGTCAACAGCGGCACCACCGGCAGCACCATCGAGGTGGAATTTACCCTGGTGGTCAGTGACCAGCCTTTCCCCGATGCCCGGGCCTTTAACGTGCTGGCCGAATCCAGCCAGACCACCACGCTGACCAACCAGACCCTGACCAGCGACGACGTCACCCTGATTGCCTCGGTGGCCGAGCCGCGCCTGACCATCAGCCATGGCGTGGTGTCGGCCGACAATGGCACCGTCACCGGCACCACCGGCAGCTGGACCGCGCCGGGCACCTCCGGCGTGCCCTTTAGCGGCAGCATTACCGACATCAGTGCGGTCAACGGCAGCGTCTCCGGTATCGATGGCGCCGACACCCTGCGCCTGGCCACGGCCATCGAAAACAGCGGCGGCGGTAGCGCCTATGACGTGGCCACCCGTGTGGTGCTGCCCAGCGGTTTGAGCTTTGTGGGCGGCAGCCTGGGCGCGGCCAACTTGCAGGTGTATCGCGGTGACGGCACCTTGCTGACGGTCAACGTCGACTACAGCGTCAGCGGCAACACCATCACCTTTATCGACGGCGACGGCCAAGGCGCGTTGCTCGCCGGGCGCGCCGGCACTGCCAATGACCTGAGCGGCGCCAACGTGGTGGTAATCACCTATGACGCCACCGTCAGCAGCAGTATTGCTGCCAGCGCCACCTTGCAAAGCACCGCCCATATCGACCGCTACAGCGGCGTGGAAGGCGGCGCCAACTTTATCCAGACGCCCACCAACGACACCGCCCTGCAGCAAATCGCGGCGCCGAGCATTGCCCTGACCTACGCCGGCGGCAGCCTCGACAACAACGATTCCAGTGCCAACCACACCAGCGGCGCCAACCTGGTGATTGGCGAAAGCATGCTCTACGACATCGTGATCACCCTGCCTGAGGGCGGCACGCAGAACCTCAGCTTCGACGACCTGATTCCCCCCGGCATGAAGCTGGATACCACCTACAACGGCAGCGGCTACCAACTGATCACCACCGGCTTTGCCGGCAGCGTGGCAGTGCAAAGCATCGCCGGCAGCGGCGGCACCCTGGGTGCCGATGGCGTGGATGCGCGCATCACCATGAGCGCCAATAGCCTGGCCACCGCCGATAACAACAGCGCCAATAACAGCTTTGTGGTGCGCGTGCGCCTGGTGGCCAGCGATGTGGCCGGCAACCAGGCCGGCGTGGTGCTTACCAACGACGCCAAGCTGACCTACACCGACCCTGACGGCAATACCGCCAATGGCACTACGCCGCTAAACCGCGATGTTGCCCTCTCCGGCGGCAAGCCCACCGTCACGGTGGTAGAGCCGACCCTGAGCATTACCCAGACGCTGCTGACCCCGACCAATAACATCGGTTTCGATGAAGGCTCGGTGCTGACCTTTACCGTCACCATTACCAACAGCGGCGGCCTCGATGCGTTCGATATCAGCCTGCTTAACCTGCTGCCCAGCCAACTCAGCAGCCTGAGCCTGCTTAGTACCGCCTATAACAATGGCGCCACCGACAACGGCAGCACCGGCTTTGAAATCAGCGGCGGCCAATTGCGCAGCGTGGCTGGGGCCAATATCGATATGGCCAACGGCAGCAGCATTGTGCTGACCATCCAGGGCACGGTAAACGCCACGGCCGCCAATGTGCCGAGTTTCGATAACGTCGCCACTGTGCAATGGACCAGCCTCAATGGCAGCACCGGCGGCACTGCCGACCCGGTGGGTGAACGCACCGGCGTCACCGGCCCGCTCAATGGCGGCACCCTCGACGACTACCAACTGAGCAGCACCCTGACCATCAATACCGCCACGGGCCTTCGGGTGTCGCGTATCGGTGGGCTACCGGATACGGCGGCGCCAGTGCCGACCAATGCCGCGCTGGAAAACGTCGCCATTGGCGAGATCATTCGCTACCGCGTGGTGGCCGTGATTCCCGAAGGCAGCCGCAACGGCTATCAGATCCAGATCACCCTGGCCAATGGCCTGGAATTTATCCCAGCCAACCTTAACAGCGTGCTGGTCGGCCTGATTTCCAACAGTGGCGAACTCTCCAGCAGCGTCTTCGCCGCCAACGGCGAGCGCGCCGGCGAGGGG
>JBCECW010000055.1:0-11681 GCA_039207785.1 Pseudomonas sp.
CGCGAAAGCCAGAATGGTGCAGTTCATGGCGTCGCGGAAAAACGCGTCCAGCAGCGGCACTTCACGCACCGCAGCAATGCTGTAGATGCCGGTGTAGCAAATCAGCAACTGGATATACAGCGGCGTGCCACGGAACAGGTAGGTGTAGAACTGCACCGGCCAGCGCACCAGGCGCGACGGCGAAACCCGGGCAATGGATAGCGGAATGGAGACCAGGAAGCCAAAGAAGATCGAGGCGCTCAGCAGCCACATGGTCATGGCCAGGCCGGTGATATTGACGCCGTCGGTGTAGGGGAAGGGTTTCCAGTATTCCTGCAGTAACTCGATCATCGCACCGCCTCCCGCGCACCGGCCGCATAGCGCCGTTCGAGGCGTCGTAGAACAAAGTTCGAAGCACTGGTAATGGCCAGGCCGATCAGCGCCGCCAGCACCAGGAAATAAAACAGCTGATAGGTGCTTTTGCCGGCGTCCTGCGCGGCTTTCACCACATCGGCCAGGCCGATGATCGACACCAGCGCGGTGGCCTTGAGCATCACCATCCAGTTATTGCCAATGCCCGGCAGCGCGTAGCGCATCATCTGCGGGAACACCACATAGCGAAAACGTTGGCCGCGTTTCAGGCCATAGGCCGTGGCCGCTTCGACCTGGCCGCGCGGCACGGCGAGAATCGCGCCGCGAAAGGTCTCGGTGAAATAGGCGCCGTAGATAAAACCCAGGGTAATCACCCCGGCGGCAAAGGGGTCGATCTCGATGTAGTCCCACTCCATGGCGTCGGTAAACGACGACAGCCAGGTTTGCAGGCTATAGAAAATCAGCAGCATCAACACCAGGTCGGGCACGCCACGAATCAGGGTGGTGTAGAGCTGTGCCGGAATGCGCAAGGCGCGCACACTCGACAGTTTGGCGCTGGCGCCCAGCAGGCCGAGTACCACGGCCACCAACAGCGACAGCACCGATAATTTGATGGTCATCCAGGTGCCAAGCAGCAGCAGCGGGCCAAAACCCTTCAAGCTGAAGGCGGACAGCCCGAGAAATTGCAGCAGGTGTTCAAACATGGAGCAGGCCTATTCAATAAAACGCCCACCTCGAAGGGTGGGCGGTAGAGCGCGGCGGGGGCACCGTCGCGCTCGGCAGAACCTTACTTGTTACCCAGGTACAGGTTCAGCTCACCAAAGTGCTTCTTCTGGATTTCGGCGTATTTGCCGTCATCGTGCAGCGCCTTGATGCCTTTGTTCAGCAGGGCTTTGAGTTCGTCATTGCCTTTGGAGATACCGATAGCGGTCTTGGACGGCAGCAGTTCGCTGTCGATGGCCGCGCTTACTTCGTAGTCAGCGCCTTGTGGCGATTTCAGGAAGCCCAGTTCGGCTTGCAGCATGTCCTGGATAGAGGCATCCAGACGGCCGCTGGTGAGGTCGGCATACACCTGGTCCTGGTTCTGGTAGGCCTGGGTTTTTACCCCGGCCTTGTCCAGTACGGCCTTGGCGTAGGCTTCCTGAATGGTGCCTTGCTCGTAGCCAACGGTCTTGCCTTTCAGCGAAGCCACGTCAGCGGACAGGCCGGAACCTTTCTTGAATACCAGCGAGGTAGGGCCGGAGAACAGCTCGTCGGAGAAGTCGATGACTTTTTCACGAGCCGGGGTAACGGTCATCGAGGAAATCACGCCGTCGAACTTGCGTGCTTTGAGGCCAGGGATCATGCCGTCGAAATCGCTTTCAACCCATTTGCACTTGACCTTCAGCTCGGCGCAGATGGCGTTGCCCAGGTCGATGTCAAAGCCCACCAGGCTGCCGTCAGCGGCTTTGGATTCGAATGGAGCGTAGGAAGGATCAACCCCGAAGCGGATTTCTTTGAATTCTTTGGCTTGCAGCGAGCCGGCGCCAATGCAAAGGGCCAGAGCAGAAAGAGTCAGCCATGCTTTCTTCATTGAGTGTGTGCTTAGTGTATTGATCACGTGAGATAACGCGGAAATTCGACGGGAAACAGTCCCGAACGAGTGTATGCCAGCAATTTTCGAACCATTGTAAATATGTCGACATATTGGATCAGAAAGCCGCCGCCGCTGGCTATCCGCCAGGCCGGTAAAACACTGGCAGGTAACGAAAATTTCTTTATGCGCCACAACGGTGCGCGCGGGCGAGGCATTAGGTAACAGCATGGTGCACGGCCTGGGTGGTGGTAGCGCAGCGGCACCGTATTGGCGGTAGAAATTCTCAGAACGAAAGCCAGGCACCGTGCTCTACAGCTCGAGAGCGCCATAAATGCCCGCAGCCCAAGCGCAGCGGGGCATGGACCCACCGTCGGCAGGGCCGCTATGATCCGCCGACCGCCATTCATCTCTAGCTCCCCGGAGCCTGCATGCCCCAGGTAAAGCGCAAGCCCGACCCGTTGATGAGCGAAGACCGCTACCGGTTGCTGCTCGACTCGGTCACCGACTACGCCATCTATATGCTCGACGCCCAGGGGCTGGTGAGCAGCTGGAATGCCGGCGCCAAGCGCTTCAAAGGCTACGAAGAGCAAGAAATCCTCGGCCAGCACTTTTCCCGTTTCTATACCGACGAAGACCGCGCCAACGGCATGCCGCAGCGGGCCCTGCTGGCCGCCGAGCTGGAAGGGCGGTTTGAAGGCGAAGGCTGGCGCCAGCGTAAAAATGGCGAGCGCTTCTGGTGCCATGTGGTGATCGACCCGATTCGCGACCCCACCGGCCAATTGATCGGCTACGCCAAGGTTACCCGCGACCTGACCGAGCGGAAAAAAGCCCAGGAAAAATTGAAGCAGAGCGAGCAGCAGTTTCGCCTGCTGGTCGACGGCGTTACCGATTACGCCCTGTATATGCTCGACCCCAGCGGTGTGATCACCAACTGGAACACCGGCGCGCAGCGGATCAAGGGCTACACCCCGCAGGAAATCATCGGCCAGAACTACGCCGTGTTTTTCAGTCCCGAAGACCGCGCCAAAGGTGAGCCGCAACGGGGGCTGAGCCGGGCGCTGCTGGAAGGGCGCTTTGAAAGCCAGGGCTGGCGCATCCGTAAGGACGGCACAAAATTCTGGGCCAGCGTAGTGGTCGACCGTATCCGCGACGAGCTGGGCGAACTGGTGGGCTTTGCCAAGATCACCCGCGATATTACCGATGTGATGGAAGCGCAAAAGGCCTTGGAAAAGGCCCGCGAATCCTTGTTCCAGTCGCAGAAAATGGAATCGCTGGGGCGCCTTACCGGCGGCATTGCCCATGACTTCAATAACCTGTTGATGGTGGTGCTGGGCAGCCTGGAGGTGGTGCGCCGCCGCGTGCCGGAAGACCCCAAGGTGCTTAAACTGCTGGACAACGCCATCCAGGGCGCCCAGCGCGGCGCCACGCTTACCCAGCGCATGCTGGCCTTTGCTCGCAGCCAGAAACTGGTGGTCGAAGCCCTGGATGCCCAGGCGCTGGTGCGCGGTATGTCCGATATGCTGCAACGCGCCCTTGGCCCGCAAACCCGTATCGAAGTGCGCTTTCCCTTAAGCCTCGATCCGCTACAGGCCGACAGCAACCAACTGGAAATGGCCCTGCTCAACCTGGCGGTGAATGCCCGCGATGCCATGGCCAGCGGCGGCCAGATCGTGATTGCCGCCCGTGAAGAAAGCCTGGCCCAGGACGAAGGCGAACTGGCGGCCGGGCGCTATATCTGCCTGTCGGTGACCGACAGCGGCACGGGTATGGACGCCGAAACCCTGAGCCGCGCCCGCGAACCGTTCTTTACCACCAAGGGCGTGGGCAAAGGCACGGGGCTAGGGCTGTCGATGGTGCATGGCTTTGCCCAGCAGTCGGGCGGGCGCCTGGTGCTGAACAGCGAGCTCGGCAAAGGCACCACCGCCGAAATGTGGCTGCCGGTGGCCGATCGCCCGCTGGATAGTGAAGAGCAGGAGGAGGCGCCGGTGTTGGCCGTGTCCGCCGTGGCGCAGGCGCTGACCGTGCTGGTGGTGGACGACGATGCGCTGGTGCTGCTGAGCACTGCCGCCATGCTCGAAGACCTTGGCTACACCGTGCTGCAAGCCGCCTCCGGCGCCGAGGCGCTGGAACTGCTGGCCGCTAACCGGCATATCAATGTGGTGGTCACCGACCTGGCCATGCCGCTGATGAATGGCGGCGAACTGGCCCAGCAGATCCAGCAACGCTGGCCCACCTTGCCGGTGCTGCTGGCCAGCGGCTACGCGGAAAAACTCGACGACGCCCACCTGGCGCTGCCCCATATCAGCAAGCCGTTTAACCAGAAGGAACTGGTGCAGGCGCTGATCGAGCTGACCTAACCCACGCCTCAATTCTATGGGGCGCGATCCCCCAATAAAAAACGCCCGGCATGACCGGGCGTTGCTTATTGCGAGGTGGGTTACACCTTCGGCGGCTGGGTTTCCCGTTTCGGGTGGCGGTGTGCGGCAACGCCTTTGATAAAGCTGCCGAGCAGCGCCTTGCTGGCTTTACCGCCGACAACTACTCCCGGCGGGTTATCCGCCAGCGGGATATCCGCCGCTTCCAGCAACTGGCTGCCAGCGCCGATGGCCAGCAAGGCTTTGCCATGGCGGAAGGCATCACGCACAAATTCCAGTGCCAGGCCATTGCCCTTCAGGCTGGCGATGGCCGCCTTGCCGTCGGGAATCACCACGGCATCGAAGGTGGGTGAGGGCTGGTTTTCCAGCGATACATCGGCCACCACCTCGCCACCGCCGCCCTGGAACGGCCCGACCCGCGGTCCTACCAAACGCACCACGGCGCCGCCGGCAATCAGGGCATCGGCAGTGGCCTTGACGCTGGCCGCGTCGATGGCATCGGCCACCACGATGGCGACCATCCGCGTGGCAATGCTGCCGTCCCCCGGGCGGGCCAGCAGTGACAGCGCCGGCGAGCGCTGCACTTCGGCTTTAACCGGTTTGGCCAGGGCCTTGGGCAATGCCTCCGGTAGCGGCATGCCCAGGCCCGTGGCCACTGCCTGGGCCAACTCCTGGGAGATATTGCGCAGCAGGGCCAGCACCCGCGTGCGAATGGCCGGCACCGTCACCTTGCTGAGCTCAAAGCGCAGGGCATCAATAATGTGCTGCTGCTCGAACGGTGCCTGGCTGGTGTAGAACAGCGTGGCCTGGTTGTAGTGCTCGGCGAATTTCTCCGGTTTGCCGCGTACCTCGTCGCCGGAAATCGGTTCGGGGAAGGGCACATAGCCCATTTCGCCGGTCTGGAACGGGCAGCCGCCGGCCAGCGAGTTGGGCTCGTAGGCCACGCGCCCACGGTTAAGGGTTTGCCGGTGCATGCCATCGCGCTGGTTGTTATGCACGGGCGCCAGGGGCGCATTGATCGGAATTTCATGGAAGTTCGGCCCGCCCAGGCGGGTGATCTGGGTATCCACATAGGAATGGATGCGCCCGGCCAGCAGCGGGTCGTTGCTGAAGTCGATGCCGGGAATCACATGGGCGGCGCAGAACGCCACCTGCTCGGTTTCGGCAAAGAAGTTGTCCGGGTTGCGGTTCAGCACCATGCGCCCGATGGGGCGTACCGGCACCAGTTCTTCGGGAATCAGCTTGGTGGGGTCGAGGATATCGAAGCTGAATTTTTCCGCCTGCGCCTCGCTGACCACCTGCACGCCCAGTTCCCATTCCGGGTAGGCGCCCGCGTCGATGGCTTCCCATAGGTCGCGGCGGTGGTAGTCGGGGTCGGCACCGGAAATCTTCACCGCCTCGTCCCAGACATGGGAATGGGTGCCCAGCTTCGGGTTCCAGTGGAACTTGACGAAGTGCGCCTCGCCGCGCGCATTCACGAAACGAAAGCTGTGTACGCCAAAGCCCTGCATCATGCGGTAGCTGCGCGGGATGCCCCGATCGGACATCACCCACATGATCATATGGGCGGCCTCGGGCATCAGCGAAATAAAGTCCCAGAAGGTGTCGTGGGCCGAGGCCGCCTGCGGCATGCCGTGGTGCGGTTCGGCTTTGACCGCATGCACCAGGTCGGGAAACTTCATGGCGTCCTGGATAAAGAACACCGGGATATTGTTGCCCACCAGGTCCCAGTTGCCCTGGTCGCTGTAGAACTTAACGGCAAAGCCACGGGCATCACGGGCGGTGTCCTTGGAGCCGCGCTCGCCGGCCACCGTGGAAAAACGCACAAACACCGGCGTCTGCTTGCCGGCCGCCGCGAAGGGTGCGGCGACGGTCAGGTCGCTCAAGTCTTCGTAGGCCTCGAAGAACCCATGCGCGGCCGAGCCACGGGCATGCACGATACGCTCGGGAATGCGCTCATGGTCGAAGTGGGTGATCTTTTCCCGCAGGATAAAGTCCTTGAGCAGCGCCGGGCCGCGCAGGCCGGCTTTTAGCGAGGCTTGGTTATCCCCCACCGGCACGCCCTGGTTGGTGGTCAGGCCCTGGCCGGCGCTATCGGCCTGCACTCGCGGCAGCTCGCCACTGGCGGCATTGACCCCGGGCTTGGCCACGCCAATCTTGGCGCTGGTATTGCCTTCGCTCACCGAACTGGCACCGACCACAGCGGGCGCCTTGACCGTTTTGCCAGCGTTCGGCCGGGTGGACGCCTGGCCATACTCCTTGGCCTTGTTGGCGTTGAAGGGGCAACCCGCAGCCGCTTTTTCCACGGCACTGGCTTGGGCCGCCTGGCCTGCCGTGGCGCTGGCGGGCAGGCCGGCATCGGCGGCGGGCTTGGCTTTAGTGGACTGCTTGGCGGAGGCTTTGCTTGGGGCTGGAGCGGGTTTTTTCGGCGTAGCCATCAGAATCTCCTGGTCAGGTGCATGGGCTGACGAGCTGCGTCTTCCACGTTCTCGCTCGACCAACCAGAGCCGCCACGGTGTGGGCTCTATGGGGTATCGAGGGACGAGGTTGCCAAGAGGTTCAGCAAATCCGATGGCGTGCGCCGTGAGGCGCAACGAGGGGGGCAATGGGATACGTACGTGCCAACCAGACCAAATGCCGGGGTAGGGTGGGGGATACTGGCCTAGGCTTAAACCCAGCATGCGCTACCGCCACGCACGAGGTTTGCCTGTGAGACGCTCCTTTCCCGCCGCCTGTTTACTGCTGCAGGAACACTTTGCCCCGCTGGGGGTGGAGGCTCGTATGGATAGCCCGCGCTCGATGCTGGTACGGATCTACCAGCCCGACAGCGGTGACACCCTGGTCTCGATTGCCGGTATCGCCTGCCGCGCCAGCCTGCACCGCGACGAGATCGCACGGATTATCGACGAGATCGAATCCGACATTCGTTTGCTGCAGCCGCAGTTGCTGAATCAGACCGCCTGATAAAAACACCAGCCCCGTGGGAGCGGCTTTTAGCGGTCCTGGGCTTCCTTGGCGTCCATTTCCGCGTTGCGCTCATGCACCTTCTTCAATTGTTCCTCGGTGAGCGGCAGTTTTTTCGCCGTGTCGCGCAGCATCATCAAGCCACCCACGATCGAGCCAATTGCCAACACCAGAATCAGCCAGGCATACCAGGGCATAACGTTCTCCTTAACCTTATGGGCGGGGCAGGGTAAGCCGTCCGCGATAGAGTTTGGATCATTGGCGCGCCGCCGTGTTCAGGCAATTTGTGACGGCTGGCCCTCTCCCCCAGCCCCTCTCGCCTGTCCGGCCGACCTAGCGGGCGAGGGGAGCTAATCCGTCCCCTCGCCCCCTTGGGGGAGAGGGCTAGGGTGAGGGGGTTGGCTGCCAGCACAATCCCCCAGGCAATCACTAGCCCGGATCATCCTCATTGGGATAACGGCTGGCGTTCAAACTCTCTTTGATCTTGCGCAGGTGCGGCTGGAAATCCACGCCACGGCGCAGGGTGACGCCGGTGGCCAGCACGTCGAGCACGGTGAGCTGGATGATCCGCGAGGTCATCGGCATATAGATGTCGGTGTCTTCGGGCAGGGGAATGTCCAGGCTCAGGGTGCTGGTCTTGGCCAGCGGCGAATTGGCGGCGGTCAGGCTTAACACCGAGGCGCCGTTTTCCCGCGCCACGCGCGCCACTTCCACCAGCTCGCGGGTGCGGCCGGTGTAGGAAATGATCACAAACAAATCGCCGGTATGCGCCACCGAGGCGAGCATGCGTTGCATCAGCACATCGGCGTGGGCGGTCACGGCCAGGTTAAAACGGAAGAACTTGTGCTGGGCATCCAGCGCGACCGAGGCCGAGGCGCCCAGGCCAAAGAAATTGATTTGCCGGGCCTGGATCAGCAGGTCGACGGCGCGGCTGATTTTCTGCGGGTCCAGGGCGCGGCAGGCGCTGTCCAGCGAGGCAATGGCGCTGCCAAAGATCTTCTGCGTATAGGCCTCGGGCACATCATCGGCTTCCACCGCGCGGCTTACATAGGCGGCGCCGCTGGCCAGGCTTTGCGCCAGCTGCATCTTCAATTCCGGGTAGCCGCTGACGCCAAAGGAGCGGCAGAAACGATTGACCGTTGGCTCACTGACCTGGGCTTCCTGCGCCAGGGTGGCGATGCTGAAACGGGTGGCCTGTTGCGGGCTGCGCAGTATTGCTTCGGCCACCTTGCGTTCGGCTTTATTCAGCTCGGCGAGTCGGCTCTGGATCTGCTCCAACAGGTTACGCACGCGTTCCATCAAGGTTCCTCGTTCTAGCGGGGCCAATGCAGCCGTTGCGCTTGAGGCGCGGGCAGGGCGGCCTATCCTAACTGTGGGGCCCTGCAAACGGCCACTGCCGACAGTGATTACTGCGAAATGTTGTTTTGTTTACAACATTTAAGCTTGATTTAGTCCGGTTAACGCGGTATTTCTTCCAATACTTGATAAAAGAACAAATATCATGCCCGTGATCACTGCTAAACCCTGCACCCTAATCCTGTTCGGCGCCCTCGGCGATCTGGCGCTGCGCAAGTTGTTTCCTGCCCTGTATCAGCTCGACCGCGCCGGTCTGTTGCACAGCGAAACCCGCATCCTGTGCCTGGCGCGCGAGCAAGGTGACGCCGCCACGCACCTGGCCTTTATCGACGACTGGATGCACCGCTATATCCCGGTGATGGATCTGGACGGCGAAGTGCTGGAGCGTTTCCGCCAGCGCCTGAGCTATATCAGCATGGACTTTACCGAGGCCGGCGATTACGCCGCGCTGGCCAGTGAAGTCGACGATGCCGAGACGCTAATTGCCTATTTCGCCACGCCGGCGTTTGTCTACGGCCCCATCTGCGCCAACCTGGCGGCCGTGGGCCTGGCGGAAAAAACCCGCGTGGTGCTGGAAAAGCCCATCGGCCACGACCTCGAGTCGTCGCGCAAGATCAACGATGCGGTGGCCGCGCACTTCCCCGAATGCCAGATCTACCGCATCGACCACTACCTAGGCAAAGAGACGGTGCAAAACCTGATCGCCCTGCGCTTTGCCAATAGCCTGTTCGAAACCCAGTGGAACCAACACCATATCTCCCACGTGGAAATCACCGTGGCCGAAGTGGTGGGTATCGAGGGTCGTTGGGGCTATTTCGACCAGGCCGGGCAACTGCGCGACATGATCCAGAACCACCTGTTGCAGCTGCTGTGCCTGATCGCCATGGACCCGCCCAGCGACCTCTCGGCCGACAGCATTCGCGACGAGAAAGTAAAGGTGCTCAAGGCCCTGGCGCCGATAACCGCCGAACACCTCAGCCGGCAGGTGGTGCGTGGCCAATATGTGGCCGGCAGCAGTGGTGGCAAACCGGTGCCCGGCTACCTGGAAGAAGACAACGCCAACCAGCAGAGCGACACCGAAACCTATGTGGCGGTGCGCGCGGAAATCCGCAACTGGCGCTGGTCCGGCGTGCCGTTTTACCTGCGCACTGGCAAACGGATGCCGCAGAAACTGTCGCAGATCGTGATTCACTTCAAAGAGTCGTCGCACTACATCTTTGCCCCCGAGCAGCGGCCGTTGGTAAGCAACCGCCTGATCATCCGCCTGCAGCCGGACGAGGGCATTTCCCTGCAAGTGATGACCAAAGACCAGGGCCTGGATAAAGGCATGCAACTGCGCAGCGGTCCCTTGCAGCTCAACTTCTCCGAAACCTACAAAGCCGCACGCATTCCCGACGCCTATGAACGGCTGTTGCTGGAAGTGACGCAGGGCAACCAGTACCTGTTTGTGCGCAAAGACGAGGTCGAGCACGCCTGGCTGTGGTGCGACCAACTGATTGCCGGCTGGAAACAGCTGGGCGACCCACCCAAGCCTTATGCGGCCGGTTCTTGGGGACCGATGGCGGCGATGGCGTTGATTACCCGTGACGGGAGGTCCTGGTATGGCGATCTCTGAACTGCAATTTCCCGCTGGTGTGCAGGCCTTGAGCCAAGCCTCGGCGAAACAGCAAGCGCAGGACCTGGCGGTGGCCGTGGCCGCTGCCTTGAGCACCGCGCTGCGTGAGCGCGATTTTGCCAGCCTGGTGGTATCCGGCGGCCGTAGCCCGGTGGCGTTTCTGGAAGCGCTGTCCAGCCAGAAGCTGGACTGGGCGCGGGTGGTGGTCAGCCTCGCCGATGAGCGCTGGGTACCAACCGAACACAACGACAGCAATGAAGCGCTGGTTAAAAAACACCTGCTGCGTGGCGAGGCGGCGCGGGCGAATTTTATCGGCTTGTACCGCAGCCCGGCGTCGCTGGAAGCGTCGGTGGCCGGCGCCAACCTGGCCGTTAGCGAACTGCCTCAACCGCTGGATGTGCTGGTGCTGGGCATGGGCGATGACGGCCATACCGCCTCGCTATTCCCCAATAGCCCGCAGCTGGCCCAGGCCCTGAGCGCCGATTGCCCGCAGCGCTGCTTGCCGATGCTGGCGCCCACTGTGCCGCATCAACGCATCACCCTGACCCTGCCGGTGCTCGCCTCGGCGCGGTCGATTTTTCTAGCCGTGCAAGGCCCCGCCAAGTTGGCGACCTTGCGTAGTGCATTGGCCGGCGATGACGCCCTGGCCATGCCGATTCGTGCCTTCCTGCGCTCGCCGCTGACTATCTACTGGTGCCCCTGACATGACACTTCTGAACAGCGTAATTCCGAGCATGGACGAGAAAACCGCGCAGATCGACGCCATCTGCCGCCAGGCGCGCATCCTGCCGGTGGTGACCATCGACAGCGAAGAGCAGATTCTGCCGCTGGCCGACGCCCTGGCCGCCGGTGGCCTGCGCACCCTGGAAATCACCCTGCGCTCGGCCCATGGCCTGACCGCCATTCGTGTGCTGCGTAAAGAGCGCCCAGACCTGTGCATTGGCGCCGGCACCATTCTCGACCCGCAGATGTACCAGGCGGCGGAAGAGGCGGGCGCACAATTTATCGTCAGCCCCGGCATCACCGCCGAGCTGCTGCGCTTTGCCGTCGACAGCCGTATTCCGTTTTTGCCGGGGGCGGGCGGGGCGTCGGATTTGATGCTGGGTTATGGCATGGGGTATCGGCGCTTCAAGCTGTTTCCGGCTGAGGCCTGTGGCGGTATTCCTGCGCTCAAGGCATTGGGCGGGCCGTTTAATCAGGTGCGCTTTTGCCCCACGGGCGGCGTGAAACCAGACAACCTGTTGGCCTATATGGCGGTGCCAAATGTGATGTGCGTGGGCGGCAGTTGGATGCTCGACAGCGCGTGGACCAAGGCCGGCGATTGGGCGCGGGTTACCCAGGTAAGCAAAGAGGCCTTGGCGTTGTTGGATAACCAATAACGGTGATATTGGTGCGCGGAGTGTTCAGCCGGGAGACATGGTAAACACCTGTCGGGAGACATGGG
>JBCECW010000056.1:0-1046 GCA_039207785.1 Pseudomonas sp.
GCAGTTGACCTATGGCGGGATCGAGATCATCGACCTGGAAAAGTTACGCGCCGCGGCGAACCTGTAAGGACAACCAGCGCATTACGCCTCGGGGCGATAGCCCAGCCGCAACCCACCCCAATGCCGGCCCTGTACGGTGATCGGCACCGACAGATCGTGCATCAGCTCGCCGGTGTCGCGGCTGTAGGTTTGCAGCAGCAGGGCCTGCTGGTGGCTACCGCAACGAATACCCGTGGGGTCATTGAACAGGCGCTTGCTGCGGCTTTTCACCGCGTCCACGGCGCGGTCGCCGGTCTGCCCATGGCTGAACGCGCGGTTATGGGTCGGCACATAACCTTCGGGCGTACTGGCGATGGCAAATACCAGGCCCTCGTGGCGGGCCAGCAAGGGCTCCTGAATAGCGGGCAATACCTGATCGGCATAGGCGTCGAAGCGCGTGCGGTATTTGGCCGGGTAGCTGTTGGCGATGGGCTGGTACTGGCGGTCGAACAGATCACTCAGGCTTACCCGCCCGGCACTGATATCGGCCTCGAACTGCGCGCCGATGGCCGCCGCACCTTCGCGGGCCAGGTCGTAGATGCGCTGGTGGTAGTCATCCAAGCCCACTTCGGCCAGTTGCTCGCTGACCCGCTCGGCTTGCCCCACCAGCCGCTGGGCCGCCTGCGCCAGCTCGCGGGTTTGCACCTCGCTGCCCTGCACATCGCTGCGCAGTTGCTCCAGGGCCACAAACAGCGCCGACAACTGCTGGTGATTGCTTTCGGTGCCGCGGGTGATAAACGCCACCTGGCCTTCCACATCGCTGGCCAGCTCGGTGATGCCCAGCAGATGACTGCCGCTGGCTTCGACCTGGGCGGCGGCCTGGTCCAGCTCGCTGGCCTGCTGCTGGATATGGCTGACCACGGCACTGCTTTGCTGACGAATATCGCCAACGATCTGCGCCACCTCCTCGGTGGCCTCGGCGGTGCGCCCGGCCAGCTTGCGCACTTCGTCGGCGACCACGGCAAAGCCACGGCCCTGGTCGCCGGCCCGTGCCGCTTCGATGGCCG
>JBCECW010000056.1:1056-11626 GCA_039207785.1 Pseudomonas sp.
AGGTTGGTCTGGCTGGCGATTGACTGGATCACCTGGGTGACTTGTTGGATCTGCTCGGTGCGGCTGGAGAGGCCGTCCATCAATTCGCGGCTGTCGGCGGCCTGCACGCTCAATTGCTGCATGCGCTCGATGGCCTGTTGCAGCGCCTGCTGGCCTTCGTCACTGCGTTCGCGCACGGCGTGGGCGGCACTCAGGGTTTGCTCGGCGCGCTGGGCGCTGGCTTCTTCGGTGGCGGTCATGGCTTGCGCGCCAACGCTGACCTGCTCTACCGCTTGCAGTTGCGACTGCAGCTTGTCGGCCATGCGCTGCACGCCAAAGGCCACCTGGGCGGCCGCCAGAGCGTTATGGCAGGTGCTGCGCGAAAGGTTCTGGCTAAGCTCGCCAAAGACCGGTGGCGTTTGGCTGGCGGCGTTCTGCTCGGGCGGCAGTTCCCAGGGCCCGAACCATGGCCACAGCGCCAGCAGCAGGTACGCGGGAATGCTGAGGTACAGCGGCAAGTGCATCTGCTGGTAGACCACCATCAACACGGCCAGGCCGACAGCGTGCAGCAGGCAGGCCCAGGGGCGGCGGGAGTAGGCGGGACGCATCGGCAAACCTCTTGTTTTTATACGGTGGTGCCGGATTGGAAATGGCACAACGACGGCATATTCGAGCATGTCATCGGCTGTGCCACCAGTGCTCTTTAGTCCAAGGTCGCCTACGCCTTGGGCAGCAGACTGTCGCGGTATTGGCTCGGGGCCTGGCCGGTCCAGCGCTTGAAGGCGCGGCTGAAACTGCTGCTGTCGGCAAAGCCCAGTAGATAGGCGATCTCGCTGATGGAGCAGTGAGGGTCGCGCATATGCTGCAGCGCCAGGTTTTGCCGGGTTTCACTCAACAGGCCTTCGTAGCTGCAGCCTTCATCGGCCAGGTGCCGCTGCAGGCTGCGCAAGCTCAGGTGCAGGCTGCTGGCGATCCGTTCGGCCGAGGGCTCGCCATTGGGCAACTGACGCTCCAGGCAGGCACACACCCGACGCCGCCAGGTCGGCGGATGCAGTTGTTCGAGGGTGCGCTTGAGCACCGTTTCGTTGTGCTCGGCCAGTTCCTCGTTGCCGTCTTCCAGGGTGCTGTCGAACGCCTCGCGGGGAAATTGCAGCAGGTCCTTTCCGGCATTGAAGTGCACAGGCGCGCGCAGCGCGTCATGCCAGGGGCTCGGGTCCGCGGGCGCCGGGCGGCTCAAGTACACCGCCAGCGGGGCAAAGTCGCGGCCCAGGCGATTGCGGCAGGTGCGCACGTAGATGGCGATAAAGGCGTCCACCGCCTCCGGCGCTGGCGCCGGGCGGCCCAGGGGGACGTTCAGGGCAAACTCGTAGCGATCCGGCAGCGCCTTGAGCTCCAGGCTTAGCGCATCACTGACCACCTGGTGATAACGCACGATGCGCTCGAACACTTCGCGCAGGCTGCTGCTGGCCACCAGCGCATAGCCCAGCGCGTGAAAGCTGGTGGGGCTGACGTACTGCGATGTCTTCAGGCCCAGCGCCGGGTCGCCGCTGGCCTGCACCGCCAGGCGCCATAAGCGGGTGGTGGCCGACAGTGGATAACGGGCGTTGGGGTGTTCCATCAGCGCCGGATCGAGGCCCGCTTGCAGGCATAGCTGCGCGCTGTCCAGGCCCAGTGCGTCGAGCTGCTTGCGCAGGGCACGGGTCCAGCTGGCGAGGGACGTGGGTTCAGCAGTCATGCAGATTGGCGCATCCGGTCAACAGGTTGGCGTTCGAGGTCAGGCCGGCGCAGACACGGCCCGGCACAGTGGGCTCACGTTAAATAGAGGATGTAAGCATGTCCCACTCTCCCGCAAGCCCCGTGAGCCAGAATGCCCAACAGCGTGCAGCACATATTCGCGAAGTGGTGATGGCGCATGGCGTCGAACTGCGCCAGCGTTACCCCATTCTCAAGCATCAGAACGCCCTCGGCGCCGGCATCCTGGCCTTCGCCCTGCTCGGTATGGTCGGCAGCGCCGCCCTCTATATCGAAGGCTATATGGCCGGCTGGGTGTGCCTGCTGCTCAATGCGTTCTTCGCCTCGCTGACCCACGAGCTGGAGCACGACCTGATCCACTCGATGTACTTTCGCAAGCAACGTATCCCCCACAACCTGATGATGGCGCTGGTCTGGCTGGCGCGCCCGAGCACCATCAACCCGTGGGTACGTCGTCACTTGCACCTCAACCACCACAAGGTGTCCGGCACCGAAACCGATATGGAAGAGCGCGCCATCACCAATGGCGAGCCCTGGGGTATCGCACGCCTGCTGATGGTGGGCGACAACATGATGTCGTCGTTTATCCGCTTTCTGCGCGCCAAGACCTGGACCCACAAGTGGACCATCGTCACCCGCACGCTAAAGGTCTACGCGCCGCTGGGCCTGCTGAACTGGGGCACCTGGTATGTGTTCCTGGGCTTTCACCTGAGCACCTTCGTCGCCACCCTGCTGGGCTCGCCCATTGCCTGGTCGGCCAGCACGCTGGAAATGATGCAGGTGGTGAACATTGCCGTGGTGGTGCTGGTCGGCCCCAACGTGCTGCGCACCTTCTGCCTGCACTTTGTCAGCTCCAACATGCACTACTACGGCGACGTCGAGCCGGGCAACGTGATCCAGCAATGCCAGGTGCTCAACCCGGTGTGGCTGTGGCCGCTGCAAGCGTTCTGCTTCAACTTCGGCAGCAGCCATGCCATCCACCATTTCGTGGTCAAGGAGCCCTTCTATATCCGCCAGCTCACCGTGCCGTTCGCGCACAAGGTGATGCGTGAAGCGGGTGTGCGTTTCAACGACTTCGGCACCTTTGCCCGCGCCAATCGCTGGACTCGCCGCAACGAAACCAGCACCGCACCGCAGCAGACGCAAACGGCCTGAGCCGCTTTTAACCCATCCCTATAGCGGCGCTTCGGCGCCGTTTTTGTCGTTCAAGGTCCGCCCATGAATGTGTTTATCGTCCACGCCCATCCCGAACCCCAATCGTTCTGCACCGCCATGAAGGACCTGGCCGTCACTACCCTGGAGGCCGCCGGGCATACCGTGCAGGTCTCCGACCTCTACGCCATGAACTGGAACCCGGTGGCCAGCGCCGCCGACTTTGCCGCACGCAACAACCCCGACTATCTCGTCTACGCCTTGGAACAGCGCCATGCCCATGGCCAGGGGGCGCTGGCAGCCGATATCAGCGCCGAGCTGGAAAAGCTGCTGGCGGCCGATCTGCTGATTTTCAATTTCCCGATTTTCTGGTGCTCGGTGCCGGCCATTCTCAAGGGTTGGATCGACCGCGTGCTGGTCTCGGGCGTGTGCTACGGCGGCCTGCGCTTTTATGACAAAGGCGGCTTGAGCGGCAAAAAAGCCATGCTCAGTTTTACCCTCGGTGCGCAGCCGCATATGTTTGCCGATGAGCAGGCCATCCACGGCGAACTCAACCTGATGCTTCGCCATTTGCAGCGCGGCACCTTGGCGTATGCCGGGCTCACCGTGCTGCCGCCGTTTGCCGCCTACCACGTGCCCTATATCGACAATGATGCGCGCACCGCCATGCTTGCCGACTTCCGCGAGCAGCTGCTGCAGCTGGACGCGTTGCAGCCGTTGAGCTTTCCGAAGATGGCGGCGTTTGATCGGCAGTTGTATCCGTTGAAGTAGCGCCTAGGTGCGCGGAGCGCACCCTACGATACCGAGCCAGTCCCCATCGTCTCGTTCACTTCGAAGCCGTAGGGTGCGCTCCGCGCAACGACGAATTACGAGGACGAGGTTTCCGGCGCTTCCTGCGGTAACTCGTGCACCACCCGCGCCGGCATCAGGCTTTGCAACCGCCGCTCGTTGACGTTCAGTTGCTGGGCTGCCTTGCTGCTCGCCAACTCTTTGAGCGGCTGGTCATCGGGCCAACGGGCCATCTGCGCGGCGAGGTTCATCACCAGGGATTCGCGCGTATACACGCCGGTGAGCAGATACGTGGCGGCAATCAACTCGCGCAACTCCAACGGCAAGCGCCAGCGCGTGCGCAGCGCCGAGCCAAAACCAGCGCCGAATTTGCGCAGGGCTTTGGTGATGGCTTCGTCCTCCAGGGTGCCGTCGCTGAGCAACCAGTTTTGCAGGCAGCGCAGCAGCGCCAGGTCACCGATGCTGTGCAGCAAGCCGGCGCAGTAGCAACGCTCGGCATCGATGCCCTGTTCTTCGGCCAGTTGCCGGGCATAGTCGGCGGTGCGCTGGGACAGCCCCCAGAAATGCGCCCCCTGTTCGGCCAGGCGTTCATCTTCCAGGCTGGTGCTGCGTTGCAGCGCCATGCCCATTACCAAGTTAAGGCTATGGGCCACGCCCAGACGCGGCAGCGCCTGCGACAAGGTCTGGCAAGGACGGCCCATATGCTGGGCCGCGCTGTTCGCAGCGGCGATCAGGCGGGCGGTAATCTGCGGATCACGGACAAAGCGTTGCTCCAACGTGCCGAGGTCCATTTCGGCCGGGTTGAGGGCCGAGCTCAGGGCGTCTTTGACGTCATCCAGCAACGGCGCGCCATCGGACACATTGCGCCGCCCTTCCAGAAACGCGTCCAGGCTTTGCTCGTTCGCCACGCTTGGCAGCTCGCAGAACACCTCCTGCCCCGGCGCCAGCAGCAGATCGCGCAGGCGCTGTTGCAGCTTGTCCATATTGAAGGGGTGTACCAGGTACGCGGTGGGTGCCAACGGCAGTGCTTCACGCACGCTGGCGCTGTCGGTACGGTCGGTCATCAGGAAAAATGGCAGCGGCGGTTTGCGCTGCATGCGGCGAATTTCGCCGAGAAAATCCAGGCCCGTGAGGCCCGGCAATGCCCACTCGGCAATCACCAGATCGGGGAGCCGTTTACGGCACGCGTCCAGCGCGGCACTGCCATCGGCAAACTGCAGCAGCTCGGCATCACAACGTACGTTACCCAGCAACTGCGCCAGCAGCGCCCGCGTCCAGGGGTCTTGCGCGGCAATCACGATGCGCGGCGCAGGTTTGAAATCCTTGGTCATCAGCTTCCTCCTTAAGCCAACACCTTAGCCAACCAGCCGGCCCGGCGCCAACGCGCCTTTTGTCGCATAGCCGGAATTTTCCCAGGCAAAAAAAGACCCGCCGAAGCGGGTCTCAAACTTGCCGAGCTGGTGAGCCCTAGGCGAGTTCGTCGAAGCACTCAGCGACAATGGCCAGGCCTTTGTCCAGTTGTGCTTCTGGGATGGTGACCGGCATCAGGAAGCGGATGACGTTGTAGTAGGTGCCGCAGGACAGCAGGATCAAACCTTTTTCACGGGCACGCGCGACGATCTTGCCAACCAGTTCAGCGGCCGGCTTGTGGGTGTCGCCGCCTTCGAACAGCTCGATGGCGATCATCGAACCCAGGCCACGTACGTCACCAATCACTTTGTGCTTGGCCTGGATATCGCGCAGGCCGGCCTTCAGGCGTTCGCCCAGGGCTTGCGAGCGTTCCAGCAGTTTTTCTTCGTCGAACACTTTCAGCACGGCCAGGGCCGCGGCGCAGGCAATCGGGCTACCGGCGTAGGTGCCGCCCAGGCCGCCCGGCGCGATGGCGTCCATGATTTCGGCTTTACCGCTGACGCCTGAAATCGGGAAACCACCGCCAACGGATTTGGCGAAGGTGGTCAGGTCTGGAATCACGCCCAGTTGTTCGGTGGCGAAGAAGGTGCCGGTACGGCCAGCGCCGGTTTGCACTTCGTCAGCGATCAGCAGGATGCCGTGCTGGTCGCACAGGGCGCGCAGGCGCTGCATAAAGGCTTTGGAGTTGGTGTAGAAACCACCTTCGCCCTGCACCGGCTCGATGATGATGGCGGCGATATCGGACGGCTGCGCGTCGTTCTTGAAGATACGCTCGATGCTGGCGATGGAATCGTCTTCGCTCACACCATGCAGCTCGCACGGCGACTGGGCGCGGTACACACCAGCAGGCATCAGGCCCATGCCAGCGGAGTACGGCACCACTTTGCCGGTCAGGCTCAGGGTCATCATGGTGCGGCCGTGGTAGGCGCCGGTGAAGGCGATCACGCCAGCGCGGCCGGTGGCGGCACGGGCGATTTTCACGGCGTTTTCCACCGCTTCGGAACCGGAGGTCACCAGCAGGGTTTTCTTGGCGAAGTTGCCCGGTACGCGCTTGGCGATTTCTTCGCACAGTTCGACGTAGGGTTCATAGGCCAACACCTGGAAGCAGGTGTGCGACAGCTTGGTCAGCTGCTCTTGCACCGCGGCAACCACTTTCGGGTGCAGGTGGCCGGTGTTGAGTACGGCGATACCGCCAGCGAAGTCGATAAACTCGCGGCCTTCCACGTCCCAGACGGTGGCGTTCTCGGCGCGCTCAGCGAAAATCGGGTGGATCTGGCCCACACCGCGCGGTACGGCGGCGACGCGGCGTTGCATCAGGGATTCGTTAGTCTTGCTCATGGTGCGGTCCTCATTCGCCGCTCATCGGGCGGCGCAGTGGGATAAACGCTACCGGGGAAAGGCGCGTGCAGCATTCGATGATCGACTGCCACGCCCTGCCGGTTGCTCAGGTTCTTTATTACGGTGCTACAGGCCCGGGCGGACCGGCTCGTGGGTTTACGCCCGGGTTACTTCAAACTGGCTTAGATGCCCAGGCAGAGATATTTGATTTCCAAATAATCTTCGATGCCATATTTCGAACCTTCACGGCCCAGGCCGGAGGCCTTGATACCACCAAACGGCGCCACTTCGTTGGAAATCAGGCCGGTGTTAACACCCACCATGCCGTACTCCAGCGCTTCGGCCACACGGAACACACGGCCCAGGTCGCGGGCATAGAAGTACGAGGCCAGACCGAACTCGGTGTCGTTGGACATGGCGATCACATCGGCTTCGTCTTTGAAGCGGAACAGCGGCGCCAGCGGGCCAAAGGTTTCTTCCTTGGCCACAGCGGCGTTTTTCGGTACATCGACCAGAATGGTCGGCTCGAAGAAGCTGCCGCCCAGGCTGTGGGCCTTGCCGCCGAATACGACCTTGGCGCCTTTGCTCACGGCGTCAGCGATATGTTCTTCAACCTTGGCCACAGCCTTGTTGTCGATCAGCGGGCCAGTGGTGGTGCCGTCTTCCAGACCGTTGCCGATCTTCAGCTTGGCGACGGCCACTTTCAGTTTTTCCACAAACGCGTCGTACACGCTGTCCTGAATATACAGACGGTTGGCGCAGACGCAGGTCTGGCCGTTGTTGCGGTATTTGGAGATCAGCGCGCCTTCGACAGCGGCGTCCAGGTCGGCATCGTCGAACACGATAAACGGGGCGTTGCCACC
The DNA here is from genome assembly GCA_039207785.1 of Pseudomonas sp. Classification (GTDB taxonomy): domain Bacteria; phylum Pseudomonadota; class Gammaproteobacteria; order Pseudomonadales; family Pseudomonadaceae; genus Aquipseudomonas. Next base: position 8,340 of record JBCECW010000056.1, read on the forward strand.
CAGTTCCAGCGAGACTTTCTTGATGTCCTGGGCACATTCGGCCATCAGCTGACGACCGATTTCGGTCGAGCCGGTGAACGACAGTTTGCGCACGATTGGGTTGCTGGTCAGCTCGCTACCGATATCGCCGGCGCTGCCGGTGACCACGCTGAACACGCCTTTCGGAATGCCGGCACGCTCGGCCAGTTCGGCCAGGGCCAGGGCGGAGTACGGAGTCTGGCTGGCAGGCTTGAGCACCATGGTGCAACCGGCGGCCAGAGCCGGGCCGGCTTTACGGGTGATCATCGCCGCTGGGAAGTTCCACGGGGTAATGGCCGCGGTTACGCCGATAGGCTGCTTGAGCACGATCAGACGCTTGTCCGGCTGGTGGCCTGGGATCACGTCGCCATAGACGCGTTTAGCTTCTTCGGCGAACCACTCCAGGAAGGAAGCGGCGTAGGCGATTTCGCCTTTGGCTTCGGCCAGTGGCTTGCCTTGCTCGAGGGTCATCAGGCGACCGAGGTCGTCCTGGTTCTCGATCATCAACTCAAACCAGCGACGCAGTTTGTTGGCGCGCTCTTTGGCGGTCAGTGCACGCCAGCCCGGCAAGGCTTTTTCTGCCGCTTCGATGGCGCGCTTGGTTTCAGCAGCGCCCATTTTCGGCACGGTGCCGAGGATTTCGTTAGTGGCCGGGTTGTTGACCTTGATGGTCTGGCCGCTGTCCGCGTCTACCCACGCGCCATCGACATAGGCTTGCTGGCGAAACAATTGAGCGTCTTTGAGTTGCATAGCCGTCTCCTTCAGCCCGCCGCCAGGGCGCCGGGCAAAATTGCTGTAAGCCGCCGCAGCGCGAGCTGCAACGAAGAATAGTGGATGACACGTAGAACTGGATTGAGCGCTTGCTGACGGGCTTTTGGAACAGCTACGGATCGCTTGGTTCGGTCTGCGGCTGTGAGCGTCGGGGGCGTTTGAAATCTCAAACGAATCCTAGGGTCGTCACCCGCAAAGGGCAATAGGATGTTCGAAAAAATGTACGAAAAACCTGAAAACCTGGTGATATTTTGATCAAACGTGACCGAGGATTAGTACTTTCGTTTGATAAAGCGAACAAAATGCCCGCCATGGACGCCTGCGGGCGACATGCGTATGATGGCGCCGCGTTGCACCAGTAGCTCAGCTGGATAGAGTACTGCCCTCCGAAGGCAGGGGTCGTGGGTTCGAATCCCGCCTGGTGCGCCATATAAATACGAAAGGGCTTAGGTGAAAACCTAGGCCCTTTTTGTTTTTATTGTGGCCATCCAAACAACTACTGCACACATACGCTGCGATGGCCATGTCCGGTTAACGCAGTTGAACGTCGCCATGGAGCACTCGCACGATTAACGGTGCTCGCGGGTGTGCCATAGGCGCAACAGATAAATCGTTGCTCCCTGAATTTCGTATCGCAGCTCGTATTGACCGATTAAAAGGCGTCGCACATCGCGCGGGCCAAACTCTTCGAGTTGTTCGCCAAGGCGCGGATTGTTGAGCAACGTTGTGGGTGCGGCGGTCAGTGATTGAACGATACGAGCGGCCGCCGGCTTGTTAACAGCGGCTAGGAATTCATAAAGCCGAGAAAGGTCCGAGAGCGCTGCCCGGGTCCAACTCAACTCCATTAACGTGGCACTGGCAGCGGTTTATCGGTGCTCAGGCTTTCAGCCCAGGCCTGAACAGTCTCGTGATCGATCACCGCACCCGCGTCAACATCCACCAACGCCTCGCGCGTCAAACGACTGCGTTCCTCTTCTTGATCAATCCAGGCGGCCAATGCCTGTTTGACGATCCACGCAGGCGAACGCTCAAGTTGCGCCGCCATACGATCCACACGATCCGCCAGCAAGGCCGGGACTTGTGCAGTAAGTACTCGCATTTCAGTGGACTGAGCCATGGCACACCTCGATAAATTAGAACGCCGCCACAATGGGTGCATCGTAGGGGCCTCGGTGGAAGATCGCCACCCGGTTTGACGGAAGGAGGGGTAAGCGCATGCCGCGCGAAAAAACCTCAATCAACGCGGCTTTGACAGCTCATCTGCGCCCCCCACCTTATCTAAAACCTGCCTCGCCAACGCGTGATACAGCGGCACCGGTGAAATCCAGCCGGAAATGGCGCTGCTCAGCAGCGTGGTGGCCAGCAGTGGAATGGCCAGGTCGGGGCTGTGGGACAGCTCCAGGGTGATAACCGTGGCGGTCAGTGGCGCGCGGGTGACGCCGGCCAGGTAGCCGCCCATGCCGAGCAGGGCACAGGTTTGTGGGTTGAAGTTGGGCAGCCAGCTTAGCCATGGCGAAATACCAGCGCCTACGGCCAGCGATGGCGAGAACAGGCCGCCGGGGATGCCGGCCAGGTAGGAGGCGATATTGGCGATGAACTTCCAGAACACGAAATCGCCACCGGTCACCGGCTGGCCATCGAGCATGGCGCGGGTTTCCTGGTAGCCGGTGCCAAATACATGGCCGCCAGACAGCAAGCCCGCCACCGCCAGCAACAGGCCACAGGCTGCCGCGAAACGGACGGGGGCACGCAGGCGCACGGCGCACATACGGCCCAGCAGACCCTTGTCGGTTGGCAGGATCAGGCGCACGTATAAACCGCCCAGCACCCCGGTCACCAGCGCGCAGGCCGGTACTTCGCTCCAGCCCCACCCCCAGGCCAGATGGCTGCCCAGGTCGCCAAAATAGGTATAGGGCCCGAGCAGCCCCAGGGTCACCATGCCGCCGATCAGCACGGCGGTCAGCACCAGGCCGTTAAAGCGTTGTTCAAAGGTGTGGCTCAGTTCTTCGATGGCAAACACCACCCCGGCCAGGGGTGTATTAAAGGCCGCGGCAATACCGGCCGCGCCACCGGCCAGGATCAGCCCGGCCACGGTGCGCCGGCCATGCAGCCCCAGCCGCCGGCCAAAGGCGTAGAGCACGGCAGCGCCGACATGCACGGTCGGGCCCTCGCGGCCCACCGAGCCGCCAACCAGCAAGGCCGCCACGGTCAGCAGCATCTTTACCAGGGCCAGCGGCAGCGCCAGCACCTGCTGGCGGAAGCTGTGCACGGGATGCTCCAGCGCCGCGATTACCTGGGGAATGCCGCTGCCCTTGGCCTCAACGAACCAGCGTTGGGTCAGCCAGGCCAGCAGGGCAAAACCCAGTGGCGTGACCAGCAACGGCGCCCATGGCGCCACGCCGATCAGTTGCTGGAACAGGGCGAAGGCGCAGTCGGCCAGCCAGGCAAACGCCAGGGCCACCAGCCCTACCAGCAGCGCGCCCAACCAGAACGCCAGG
>JBCECW010000057.1:0-10244 GCA_039207785.1 Pseudomonas sp.
TTTGCACCGGGCCTGCGCTCGGTGGCCGAGATTGAGGCAGTGGTGCGCGCGGTGGCGCCCAAGCCGGTGAATGTGCTGATGGGCCTGTCGGGCGTGACGCTGACGTTCGCGCAATTGCAGGACCTGGGCGTCAAGCGCATCAGCGTGGGCTCGTCCCTGGCTCGCGCCGCTTTTGGCGAATTCTTTCGTGCCGCGCAGGCGATTCGCGAGAGCGGCGACTTTACCTATGCCGAACGAGCCCTGCCGTTTCAGCAGTTGAACGATCTGTTCAAAGGCTGACGTGCGCCGACTGTTCAAGCTGCTGGTCGTGCTGGTGCTGCTGGGCGCTGCGCCGTTTGCGGTATGGCGCGGCTGGTGGCAGGTGCCGCCGCAATGGAACCCCTGGGCGCCGCTGGATGTGCGCCTGGCGCCGAACTTGCTAACGCCTTGGAAAATGCTGCGCCTGGGGCAGAACCGCGAGCTGTGTGCCCAGGCCCTGGCCACCTCGTCGCTGCGCTATCTGCCCCTGGCGGATAACGCCGCCACCGCCAATTGCCCGCTCAGCAATGTGCTGCGGGTGCAGGGTTCGGCGCTGGCCTTTAGCAGCAGCTTTATCGCCACCTGCCCGCTGGCTGTTGCCTGGGCCATGTATGAACGCCATGGCTTGCAGCCGGCGGCCGAAGCAGTGTTCGGCCAGCCGGTGGTGCGGGTCGATCACCTGGGCAGCTTCGCCTGCCGCAATATCGCCAGCAGTTCGCGGCGCAGCCAGCACGCCAGCGCCAATGCCCTGGATATCGCCGGCTTTCGCCTGGCCGATGGTCGCCGTATCACGGTGGCGCGCGACTGGAGCGGCGAGGGCGACAATGCGCGCTTTTTGCGCCTGGCGCGGGATTCGGCCTGCCAGGCGTTCAGCGTCACCTTGGGCCCGGACTACAACGCCGCGCACCACGATCATTTCCACCTGGACATGGGCTTATTTCGCCTCTGCCGCTAAACTGCCCCGCCCAGTTCGGGGGCCCCTGATCGATTCGAGTTGTCTGCCCATGAGTGACCATATCCCCAGCGTTGTCGTGCGTGCCGAAGCCTTGGCGCCGGCCTTTACCGAGGCGGCCACGCAGTGGGCGACACGTTTGGGCTTGCCGCTGGATGGTGAGGCGGATTTCGCCCTGCAGGTGGGCGAGGGCGGGCTGCAACTGACCGACCTTGGCCCGCAAGCGCCAGGGCCGGTGCGGGTGGATTTTGTCGAAGGCGCGGTGGCTCATCGGCGGCTATTTGGTGGCGGCGCCGGGCAGATGATTGCCAAGGCGGTCGGTGTGCAGCCCGGCGTGCGGCCCTTTGTGCTGGATGCCACGGCGGGGTTGGGGCGTGATGCGTTTGTGTTGGCCAGCCTCGGTTGCCAGACCGCCATGATCGAGCGCCAGCCGCTGATTGCAGCACTGCTGGAAGACGGCCTAAGCCGCGCCAAAGGCGATGAAGAGGTTGGCCCCATCATTGCCCAGATGCGCCTGTTGGTCGGCAACGCCATCAACCTGATGGGCGCCTGGGAAGGCGAGGCGCCGCAGGTGATCTACCTGGACCCGATGTTTCCCCATCGTGACAAGAGCGCGTTGGTGAAAAAGGAAATGCGCCTGGTCCGCCCGTTGGTGGGCGACGATATGGATGCGCCAGCCCTGCTGGAAGCGGCGTTGGCCTTGGCCACCCACCGCGTGGTGGTCAAGCGCCCGCGCAAGGCGCCGATTATTGCCGGGCCCAAGCCCAGCTATGCCCTAGATGGCAAATCCAGCCGCTACGATATCTATCCGAAGAAAGCCTTGAAGTAAGGCGTCAGCGCGGTAGGTAGGCCCGCACAAACATCCTTACCGCATCGGCAATCTGTTCGTCGCTGGAGACGATGTCGTCTTCGGCATTGCAGCCAATCAGCAAACGGAAATTGATGCCGCCCTTGAGCAGGCAAAGAAAGTGTTCGGCGGCCAGCTCCGGGTTGTCGATGCTGAGCTTGCCCAACTGGTCCGCCTTGCGCAGCAGACCGGCCATTTCTTCGTGCACCACCTGCGGCCCCGATTCGTAGAACAGCTTGGCGAGCTTGGGGTCGGAGGCGCCGAGGGCAATCATCACCCGGTGCAATTCAATCGACTCGCGGCTGCTCACCAGGCAATGGAAGGCCTGGGCGATATTCAGCAGCACGGTCTCGATGGGCGCGGTTTCCAGCAATTCGAAAATCACCAACGGCAACTGCTCTTCGCATTTGGCGCGCACGGCCATGGAGAACAGCGTCTCCTTGTCGGTGAAATGGCTATAGACGGTGAGCTTGGAAACCCCGGCTTCGGCGGCAATGGCATCCATGCTGCAGCCGTCATAACCCAGGCGCAGGAACAGGTTTTTCGCGGCATCAAGGATGGCGGCGCGCTTTGTAAGGTCTTTCGGGCGACCGGGTCCGCTAGGCGGCAATAGTTTGTCAGACATTTTGCGTTTTATTACTGGACTGGCGAGTTTGCTATTTTTACTATACCCGCCAGTACAATTATTCAAAGCCTTAATTCGCGAAAGGTCATACATCATGTTCCGCCATGTCCTGCCACTCGCTCTGCCTGCCTCCCTTGTTTTCCTATTAACGGCCTGCGGTGCACCTGAAGAAGTCAAGGTGCCACCGCGTCCGGCGCTGGTCGTGCAGCCGCAACCGGCAGGCGAACTGGCCGATACCTACCCCGGTGAAGTGCGGGCCCGGCTGGAGCAGGACCTGGCGTTTCGCATCGGCGGCAAGGTCAGCAAGCGCCTGGTGGATGTAGGCGAGCGGGTGAAAAAGGACCAGCCGCTGGCTGAGCTCGACCCGCAAGACGTGCAGTTGCAGCTCGAAGCCCAGCGCGCCCAGGTGGCCGCCGCCACCGCCAACCTGCAGTTGGTGCGCAGCGAACGTGACCGCTACAAAACCCTGTTTGACCGGCAGATGGCCAGCCGCTCGCAATACGACAATGCCGAAAACCTCTACCGCGCCGGCGAAGCGCGCCTGAAACAGGCCAAGGCCGAATTCGATGTCTCCAGCAACCAGGCCGGTTATTCGGTACTGCGCGCCAGTCAGTCGGGCGTGGTATCGCGCCGTCTGGTGGAAGTCGGCAATGTGGTGGCCGCCGGGCAAACCGTCTACACCGTGGCCGCCGATGGCGAGCGCGAGGTGTTGATCAGCCTGCCGGAGCACAGCATCGAGCGTTTCCGTATTGGCCAGGATGTATTCGTAGAGCTGTGGTCGCGCCCGGATAAACGTTTCCCGGCGCGTATCCGCGAACTGTCGCCGGCCGCCGATCCGCAGTCGCGTACCTATGCCGCCCGTGTGTCCTTTACCGCCGACAAGGTGCCGGCCGACCTTGGCCAGAGCGCCCGCGTGTTTGTGCCGGTAAGCGGTGAAGTGCCATTGGCCGTGCCGTTGTCGGCATTGAGTGCCGAAGGCGGCCGCCCGTTTGTCTGGGTGGTCGACCCGCAAAGCGCCAAGCTCGCCCGTCGCGAAGTAAAAGTAGGGCCTTACGGCGAAGACCGCGTGCCGGTGCTCGAAGGCCTGAAGGAAAACGACTGGGTAGTGGCTGCCGGTGTACAGGTACTGCGTGAAGGCCAGGTGGTACGGCCCGTGGATCACGCCAATCGCTTGGTCAAACTGGCAGCGCAGGAGTAAGCACGGATGAGCTTCAACCTATCCGAATGGGCGCTGCGCAATCGGCAGATCGTGCTGTTCCTGATGTTGCTGCTGGCCGTCGTCGGCGCGCTGTCGTACACCAAGCTGGGGCAGAGCGAAGACCCGCCCTTTACCTTCAAGGCCATGGTGGTACGCACCAACTGGCCGGGCGCCAGTGCCGAGGAAGTGTCGCGGCAGGTAACCGAGCGTATCGAGAAAAAGCTGATGGAAACCGGCGAATTCGAGAAGATCGTTTCGTTCTCGCGCCCCGGTGAATCGCAGGTGACCTTTGTTGCCCGCGACTCGATGAACTCCCGCGATATTCCCGAGCTCTGGTACCAGATCCGCAAGAAGGTCAACGATATCCGCTACACCTTGCCGCAAGGTATCCAGGGACCGTTTTTCAACGACGAATTCGGCACCACCTACGGCAATATCTACGCCCTGACCGGCGAAGGCTTCGACTACGCCACCCTCAAGGACTACGCCGACCGCATCCAGCTGCAACTGCAGCGCGTCAAGGATGTGGGCAAGGTCGACCTGATGGGCTTGCAGGACGAAAAAATCTGGATCGAGCTTTCCAACGTCAAGGCCGCCACCCTCGGCGTGCCGATGGCGGCGGTGCAAAAAGCCCTGGAAGAACAGAACGCCGTGGCTTCCTCGGGCTTTTTCGAAACCCCGAGTGACCGTATCCAGCTGCGGGTAACCGGGCGCTTCGAGTCGGTGGACGATATCAAGGCCTTCCCGATTCGCGTCGGCGACCGCACCTTCCGCCTTTCCGATGTGGCCGAAGTACACCGCGGCTTTAGCGACCCACCCGCACCACGGATGCGCTTTATGGGCCAGGATGCCATTGGCCTGACCGTTTCCATGAAGCCCGGCGGCGACATCCTGGTACTGGGCAGCGCGCTGGAAAAAGAATTCGCCCGCATGCAGCAAACGCTGCCGGCCGGTATGCAACTGAGCAAGGTCTCGGACCAGCCGGCCGCGGTAAAAACCGGGGTGGGCGAGTTTGTCCAGGTGCTGGTCGAAGCCCTGGCCATCGTGATGCTGGTGTGCTTTTTCTCCCTGGGCCTGCGTATCGGCCTGGTGGTGGCGCTGGTGATTCCGCTGGTGCTGGCGATGACCTTTACCGCCATGTACTACTTCGGCATCGGCCTGCACAAGATTTCCCTCGGCGCGCTGGTGCTGGCGCTGGGGCTATTGGTGGACGACGCGATCATTGCCATTGAAATGATGGCGATCAAGATGGAGCAGGGCTTTTCACGCTTCAAAGCCGCCAGCTTCGCCTGGACCAGCACCGCGTTCCCGATGCTCACCGGTACGCTGATCACCGCCGCCGGCTTTCTGCCGATTGCCACGGCGCAGTCCGGCACTGGCGAATACACCCGTTCGATCTTCCAGGTGGTGGCGATCGCCTTGCTGGTGTCCTGGATTGCTGCGGTGATCTTCGTGCCCTATATCGGCGAAAAGCTGCTGCCGGACCTGGCCAAGCTGCACGCGGCCAAGCACGGCGGCAGCGAGAAGGGCCATGACCCCTATTCGACGCCGTTCTACCTCCGCGTGCGCGGTGCCATCGAGTGGTGTGTGGGGCATCGTAAAACCGTGATTGTGCTGACCATCGCCCTGTTTGCCGCCTCGATCTTTATGTTCCGCTTCGTGCCGCAGCAGTTCTTCCCGTCCTCCGGGCGGCTGGAGCTGATGGTCGATCTCAAGCTGAGCGAAGGCGCCTCGCTCAAGGCCACCGAAGAGCAGGTACGGCATCTCGAGGCGTTGCTCAAGGATCACCCCGGCATCGACAACTATGTGGCCTATGTGGGCACCGGTTCGCCGCGTTTCTACCTGCCGCTGGACCAGCAGTTGCCTGCTGCCAGCTTCGCCCAGTTTGTGGTGCTGAACAAAACCATCGAAGACCGCGAAGCCGTGCGCAAATGGCTGATCGAAACCCTGGCCAATGAATTCCCGACCCTGCGCACCCGTATCACCCGCCTGGAAAACGGTCCGCCCGTGGGCTACCCGGTGCAGTTCCGGGTGTCTGGCGAGCATATCGACGAGGTGCGTGAGCTGGCCCGCGAAGTGGCCGACCGCGTGCGCGAAAACCCCCATGTCACCAACGTGCACCTGGACTGGGAAGAGCCGAGCAAGGTGGTGTACCTGAGCATCGACCAGGAACGCGCTCGCGCCCTGGGCGTGAGCAGCGCCAGCCTGTCGACTTTTCTGCAAAGTGCTCTGTCGGGTAACAGCGTCAGCCAGTACCGCGAAGATAACGAACTGATCGAAATCCTGCTGCGCGGCACCGTGCGTGAGCGTCAGCAACTGGCCCTGCTGCCGAGCCTGTCGGTGCCCACCGACAACGGCAAAAGCGTAGCGCTGTCGCAGATCGCCACGCTCAAGTACGGCTTCGAGGAAGGCATTATCTGGCACCGCGACCGCCTGCCCACCGTGACCGTACGGGCCGATATCTATGGCAAGGAGCAGCCGGCCAGTATCGTCAAACAGATCCTGCCGACCCTCGATGGTGTGCGCGCCAAGCTGCCCGATGGCTACCTGCTGGATGTCGGCGGCACCGTGGAAGACTCCGCCCGTGGGCAGAACTCGGTAAACGCCGGTATCCCGCTGTTTATCGTGGTGGTGCTGGGCCTGTTGATGCTGCAGCTGAAAAGCTTCTCGCGCTCGGCCATGGTGTTTCTCACCGCGCCGCTGGGGCTGATTGGCGTCACCTTGTTCCTGCTGGTGTTCAACCAGCCGTTCGGCTTTGTTGCCATGCTCGGCACCATCGCCTTGTCGGGCATGATCATGCGTAACTCGGTGATTCTGGTGGACCAGATCGAGCAGGACATCAGCGCCGGGCATGACCGCTGGCACGCGATTATCGACGCCACCGTGCGGCGTTTCCGCCCGATTGTGCTGACCGCGCTGGCGGCGGTGCTGGCGATGATCCCGCTGTCGCGCAGTACCTTCTTCGGGCCGATGGCGGTGGCGATCATGGGGGGCTTGATCGTGGCCACGGCGCTGACCTTGCTGTTCCTGCCGGCGCTGTATGCGGCGTGGTTCAGGGTGAAAAAGGAAGAGAAGATCGGCGAGTGATAACGTGCTGATCGATAAAAAAGCCCGGCCAATTGGCCGGGCTTTTTGTTAACTCTCCAAACCCAACTCCGTCATCCCCGCGAAGGCGGGGATCCAGGCGAGGTAATCGTCAGGACTGGCACCTCATTCCACTTCGCGATTCTGGATTCCCGCTTTCGCGGGAATGACGGGTGTAGGGGAGTGAGGTTGGGGGGAATCGCTTACAACGCGCCAAACACCTTCTTGGCCAAACTGGTCGCTGCCGCAGCCGGATCTTTACGGATGCTGGCTTCCTGCTTGGCGATCATTTCGAACAGGCCATCCAGGGCCTTCTCGGTCACGTAGTTTTCGATATTGGCGCTTTTTGCATCCACCACGCCGAGGCTCGCGGCCTGCCCGGCGAAGGCGTTGTATTGCTTGGCCAGGCCGACCTGGTCGGTGGCTTGTTTGACGATGGGCAGGAACTTGGCGCGAATCTGTTCGCGGCTGCTTTTGTTCAGGTATTGGGTGGCGGCGTCATCCTTGCCGGCCAGGATGCCCTTGGCATCGGTAACGGTCATTTTCTTCACGGCATCCACCAGCAGGGCCTGGGCTTGCGGCACGGCGGCCTCGGCGGCTTTGTTCATGCTGGTTTCCAACTGGTCGACCTGCGCGCCCATGCCCATCATCTTCATGGTCTTGGCGGCCTTGCCGAGTTTGCCCGGCAGTTCGATACGAACCTCGTCGTTATTGCTAAAGCCACCGGGGGTGCCCAGCTGCTTCACGGCGATCTGTGCGCCTTGCGTCAGCGCGTCTTTAAGGCCGGTGCTGGCGTCGGTTTGCGAGAGGTCGCTGATGGACAGGGCGAACACCTGGGCAGACAGCGTCAGGCCAGCAAGCAGGGTGGTGAGGGAGGCAGTAGTGCGAAGCATGGGCGCATTCCTTTTCTGGACAATGGCCCGAGCTTAGCGGACTGCGCTGCGCAGGCAAACCGGCGCAGTGCAGTTATCCACAACCGGGCGCCTACTGACCGAGGGCGCCGCGCAGGTATTCCGGTGGCAGGTAGAAGTACCAATAGAGAATCGCCGACACCAGCGTGGTCACCAGTGTCAGCACCGACACGCCCCAGACGCACGAGGCAAACAGAAAGCCTTCCTGCTGCTTGTTGCGCATAAATGTCGGCAGGCCCACATAAAGCAGGAACGTCGAATAGGCGCAGGCGGCCAGCAATACGGCAACCGCCAGCCAGCGGCTTGGGTACAGCCCGGCCAGCCCGGCGACAAACAGCGGCGACGCGGTGTAGGCAGCAAAGCCGATGCATTGGTTAAGGGTAGGGCGGGCGTCGAAGGCACGGGACATCCAGCGGATAAATACGCCCATGATCGCCGTGCCGATCAGGATCGCCGCGTAGATCATGGCGCTTAGCGCCAGGGCGCTGTCGGCGGTCAGGCGCACCGTCTCGTTCTCCGCCAGGCTCCAGCCCACACGGGTGGTGCCAATAAACAGGGCAAAGGGCGGAATCAGGCCAAGAAATACCAGGTGCGGCCAGTAATTGCGGGGCTTGTGCTCTTCCTCTTTGCGGATTTCGGTCCAGACGTGGTCCGGCTGGGTGAAGAGTTTGATCAGGTGTGTGCTCATTCTTCGAGTCCTCGCGCGAGGCGTGCGTGGGCGACCGCACTCAGGCTAATGGGCGACCGCATTACTGGTTTAGATGCGACCCACCGCGAGGGTTTCATGTGTTTTTCCGCCTTCCGGCTCAGCGGTTGGCCGAGGAGGCGCTGAGCATATCGATCCGGCGGATCTCGAGGTCACTGCGCAGGTAGTCCATGCGCTGGGCATGAAAACGTTGCATATGGGGCAGCGCCGAGTGCACGTCGAGATGCGCCTGGCTTTGCCAGATCTCGTAGAAGATAAACAGCGTGGGGTCTTGCTGGTCGCGCAGCATGTGGTACTCGATGCAGCCCGGCTCGGCGCGGCTGGGCTCGACATAGGCACTGAACAAAGCCTGGAATTCGTCAGCCTTCTCGGGCTTGGTGTGGGCGTGAAGGATAAAACCGATGGGTTGATCGCGCATGACAAGACGTTCCTGATTGGGTTGGATTGCCGCAGTTTAAAGAAGCAGTAGCTTGGCTATTCATGCTTTTAGCGCAAATATCATTTGCCCGGCGCCGGGTGTTTCTACCCGTGTATGGCCGCTAACCTGCCGGCCATTCGTAGACGTACCGAGGCAACTCCCGTGAAAAACATCCTGCTTCTTAATGGCGGCAAACAGTTCGCCCACTCCGATGGCCGCTACAACCAGACCCTGCACGACGCCGCCCTGAGCTTTCTCGATCGCAGCGGTTTTGATGTGCGCCAGACCTTTATCGATGGCGGTTACGACGTGGCCGAAGAGGTGGAGAAATTCCTCTGGGCCGACGTGATCATCTGGCAAATGCCGGGCTGGTGGATGGGCGCGCCCTGGACCGTTAAAAAATACATCGACGAAGTTTTTACCCAAGGCCACGGCAGCCTGTACGCCAATGACGGCCGCACCCGCTCCGACGCTTCGCAGAAATACGGCAGTGGAGGTTTGTTGCAGGGCAAGCAGTACATGATTTCCGCCACCTGGAACGCCCCGCAGCAGGCCTTTGACGACCCGACCGACTTCTTCGAAGCCAAGGGCGTGGACGCGGTGTACTTCCCCTTCCACAAGGCCAATCAGTTCCTCGGCATGACCGGACTGCCGACCTTTCTCTGTGTGGATGTAATGAAGCGGCCCGATATCGACGGTGATATCGCCCGCTATGAGCAGCACCTGGCAGCGGTGTTTGGCCAGGGCGCGTAAATACGACGGTTGGGCTGGTGTTGCGGGAAACGGATAGGCACTATGCGCGCCGCGACCAGATGGTCGTACCTCTCGTTAGTGCCTATAAGGACATTGCCCGCAATGAAGTTCACCCGGATCGCCGGCGCGCTCGCGCTGGCCGCAGTGGTCAGTGGTTGCTCCACCGCCGCCTATTTCAAGTTGCCTGAACACAGCAAAGTCGAAATCTACAAACGCGACACCCAGTACAGCCAAGGCCTGGTGAAAACCCGTCCGTTCGCCTGGAGCTCGGCCGGTGGTATCCCCTACAAACTCACCGACGACAACGGCGCCGTGCTGCAAGAAGGCAAGCTGCGTGCGCGCTTTCGGGTTGGCGCGATTTTCTGGCCACCGTTCGCGATCATCTACTGGCCGATGCAATTCGGGCAGCGTTGCTACGACCTGACCGGGCCTACGCCATTGACCTGCACGGCGCAGGACATGATTGATCTGCGTAGAAGCCATCGGTTGTCGCGTTAACGGCAACCGCAATGGTGCGCGGAGCACACCCTACGAGGCCAGCGCCGCTCCGTAGGGTGTGCTCCGCGCACCGGCTTTAAAGCCCGTCCACCACATCCTCACTGCGATCCATCGCCACCTGGCGAATCGACAGGCGAATCTCCGCCGGCAACACGCGCTTGGCGGCCCCTTCGGCCAACTCGTTAAGCGCCGGGTGATGGCTCAGTTTGCCCGCCTGGTCCTGACGCAGCACGC
>JBCECW010000057.1:10344-11618 GCA_039207785.1 Pseudomonas sp.
TCGTTAAGCGCCGGGTGATGGCTCAGTTTGCCCGCCTGGTCCTGACGCAGCACGCCCTGATCCAGCAAGGTCTGGATAAAGTGGCGGAACAGACTCTTGTCGAAGAACTCCGGCGCATTCAGGCCGTGCAGAATCGACAGGCGCTGGGCCATCACCGTACACAGGTCTTCCAGTTCCTCGGCGCTGATCGCGTTCTGGCCGGCGTTGAGCAGCAGCGCGGTGGCCATATAGAAGCGTTGCAGGGTCTGGGCAATGGCGCGTGACAGCAGGGTCAACAGCACAAAGTTGCGCGAGCTTGGCGCCGGGCGTACGTAGACGTCGGTTTCGAACTTCAGCAAGCCTTGCTCGACAAACGCGGCCAGCCACTGGTCCACCACGGCATCGAGCTCGTCCAGGCTCCAGCGGATAAACAGCTCCGACTGCAAGTACGGATACAGCGCGCGGGTAAAGCGCAGGATCTGCTCGCGGCTCATCCGCGCACTGCTCTGGAAGAAGCTCGCCAGCAGTGCCGGCAGGGCGAAGATATGCAGCACGTTGTTGCGGTAGTAGGTCATCAGGATGGCGTTCTGCTCATCCAGATAAAGAATCTTGCCCAGCGCGTCTTTCTGCTCGGCCAACAGGTTCATACCTTGCACGTACTGGATCAGCGCCTGGCCATCGCCCTCGGGCAAGGTGGTGTGCGGCGAGTAGGGCACGGCGCGCAGCAGGGTCAGGTAGAGGTCGAGCACGCGGGTCAGGGCCCGGTCATCCAAGGCCAGCTTGCTGGTGGACAGCAGCGCCAGCGCCACCAGGTTCACCGGGTTGACCGCCGCGGCTTCGTTCAGGTGTTGCGCCACGCGCTCGGACAGGCGATGGGTGGTGTCGCTCAGCCAGGCCGGACGGTATTGCGGGCCCAGGTCCTGTTCGCGCCAGCCGGGCTGGTCGCTGTCGAGGAACTCGGCCAGCTTGATCGGCTCGCCGAAGTTCACCCACACGCTGCCAAAGCGCTGCTTGAGCGCGCCGATGACCTTGAAGATATCGAAGATCGACTCTTTCTTTTTACTCGCCCCACGCAGCTCGCCCAGGTAGGTGCGGCCTTCGAGCACGCGCTCGTAACCGATATACACCGGCACGAAGACCACCGGCAGGCGGTTGGAGCGCAGGAAGCTGCGCAGGGTAATGGCCAGCATCCCGGTTTTCGGTTGCAGCATGCGCCCGGTGCGCGAGCGGCCACCTTCGACGAAGTACTCCACCGGGAAGCCTTTGCTGAACAGGGTGTGCAGGTATTCGTTGAA
>JBCECW010000058.1:0-11597 GCA_039207785.1 Pseudomonas sp.
CACCCAGGCCCAGGGTGCCGCGAAACATGGCGGCGTTTTGCAGATAGGCCGGCATAAACCCAAGCGGAATCAGCACCAGCACGATATTCAGGTGGAAGCGGTACTTGTGCCACAGGCGGTTTAGGGTGCTCTGCGACTCGACGCTGGCCGTGCTCATGGCTGCCCCTCCGAAACGGTGCGGGTGGCAAGCGCGGGTTTTTGCCGTTGGCTGCGCTTGGCCAGGTTGGCGGTGGCTTGCACCGTGCGTTTACTCCAGATCAGCAGGCCGCTGAGTACCATCATGCTCAGCACCAGGCCAAAGAAAAACCAGATCAGCTTGACCCACAGGCCGCCAAAGTCGCCGGTGTGCAGGGGGCGCATCGACTCGGTGACAAACTCCAGCGCGCTGCGGTCTTGCAGCAGGTTGGCGCCCGCTACCTCGCCGGTGTACGGGTTGATTTCAGCGGTCTGGTACATCAGCGGGTACCAGCCGCGGCCGCCAATGCCGTAATGGCTATAGGCGTCTTCGGGCAGGGTGATAAAGCTGACGTCCAGGCCGGGAATTTTTTCTGCGGCAATGGCAGTGATCTGATCCAGGCCCAGTTGCGCGGGCGCCAGGCCGTCGGCGGTCACCGGCACTTCATGACGGGCGACAAACGACGGCGGCCCCTCGGTGGAAATGGAGATATGCAAGTCCGAGAGCAGCGCCTCGATCAGAAACCAGGTGCCGGTGATGGAGATCACCGCGATAAACCAGATCGACCAGATACCGCTCAGGCGATGGAAATCGCCCCAGAAAATCCGTGCGCCCTGGTTAAAGCGCAGGCGCGGGGTAAAAAAGCCTTTCCAGAAACGCTTGTACACCACCAGCCCGGTAATCAACGACACCAGCATTGGCAGGCCCAGCGCGGACACCAGGTACCAGCCCCAGCTATAGCCATTGGTAAAGGGCACCAGCCACCAGCCATGCAGGGCACGGGTAAAGGCGCTGAAGTCGAATGTCGGGCTCACCCCCTGGATCACGCCGCTATACGGATTGACGTACAGGCGATAGGTGCCGCCGCCCGGTTCGCTGACGCTGGCCGTCAGGGCAAAGTGCGATTCCTCGGGGCTGGACAGCCACTCCACCGCCAGTTCCGGGCGTTGTTGATTGATGGACGCGAGAACCTGGCCGTAGCTCAGCGGCTGGGCGTCGTCATCGGGTTGGCTGGCGCGGATATCCGGGTTGGCCAGCCAGACAATCTCCTGGCTAACCACCGCCAGGGTGCCGGTAACGCACACAATCAGCAGAAAAAACCAGATGGGCAAGGCCAGCCAGCTGTGCACCAGAAACCAGGTCTTGGCGCGCGTCTTTTTCGAAGAAGCTTGGGATTTGGGTTTGGACATAAACGAAAGGACTTAACAGGCGAAATGAACCGGCGCTGGGGTAAGCGTGGCAGCGGGGGCGAGGCGAAACTTTTCCAGGTTTTAACGTCTCTACCTACAAGACGGATAGCTTCGGCAAAACCCGCACGTACAGATGCAAGAAAATGTTTCTGTGGCCGCGTCGCAAAGGCGCCTCAGAAAAAAATCGACCTAATGTCAGATTCTTTTGCGGTTTTTTGTCTGCTCATCCGTCTTGTTAGTAAGGCGCCAGATTTTTCAACGAGCGCCATGGTCAAGGAGTTGTGCATGGACAAGATCATTCAGCCAAAGCAGGGCAGGGCAGCTCGCCGTCGGCAACGCGTTAACTGGGCAGCGGAGGTGCAGGTATGAACCAACCACAGATGCTGCGTCTGAGCGGCTTGCCGGTGCAGCATGACAACCAGCGATTCAAACGGATCCTGGGGGCTGCCGGCCTTAAATGCAGCCAGCCGCGTTTGAAAATTCTCGATGTGTTGTGTGAATGCAGCGAACAGGGCGATGCCCTGACCCTGCAGGAAATGCACGCACGTCTGACCGACGCCGAAGTCCCCATTTCCCAGCTCTGCCTGAGCCAGGCCTTGCGGCGGATGTGGCAAGGCGGTTTGGTCTGCCGCAACGACGCCCATGCCTATGCCTTGGTGCCGGGTGCGCTGGATATGGCCGAGCAGCGTCGCGCGGGTTGATAGCGTTTCGTAGGATGGGTAGAGGCGTAGCCGAAACCCATCGCGGGTTTGGCGTAAATCGCTGATGGGTTTCGCTGTGCTCTACCCATCCTACGAACTAACCGAGCCCAATAAAAAAGGCGACCCGAAGGTCGCCTTTTTATCGAGCGCGAAAACTTAAACGAGCGGCTTGCTCTCGTCCTTGTCTTCTTCTTTCTCGGCTTCGGTCGTCTCGGCGACTTCTACCGGCGCGGCTGGTTGCTCAACGCTGGTTTCTTCAACACGAACTTCCTCGGCGATCACCGCTGGTTCAGCCACCTGTACCGGGGCTGGCTCTTCGGCGGCTGGCTGCTTGGCCTGTTCGGCTTCCACGCTGTGCTCGACATCGGCAACAGCGTGGGCAGTCACGCCAACCGGTTCAGCGGCAGCTACGGCTTCAACCACGGCAGCGCTGGCTTCTTCAGCTTCCTTGGCCAGGCGCTCGGCTTCACGCTGACGGCGACGCACTTCACGTGGGTCGTTCGGCGCGCGGCCATTGCTGGTGGTTACTGGAGCGGCTTGGGTAACCACTTCGGCAACCACAGCCACTTCCACCACCGGGGTCGGTGCGGGTTCAGCAGCAACAGGTGCAGCTTCAACCACGGCTTCCTGAACCGGAGCCGCTTCAACCGGGGCGGCTTCTGCGACAACCGGCGCTTCAACAGCAGGTGCAGGCTCGACAGCCGCCGGTGCTTCAACCTGGGCAACGCTGGTTTCGGCAACTGCAGCTGGCGCTTCTACCTGACGCTCTTCGTGGGCAGCGGCTACCGGCTCGGCAGCAGCGACTTCGCTGGCTTGCTCGGCGACGATTTCGCTGACTACGGCAGCGGTGGTGGCTGCTGCGGCGATGGCTACTTCAGCGTTGGCCGCTGGCGCTTCAACATTACCGTTGGCCTCTTCTTCGCTGCCTTCGATGATATTGCCGTTGGCATCGCGCTGACGCTCACGACGGTTGCTGCGGCGACGCTGGCCACGGGAACGGCGACGTGGACGATCACCGCCCTCGGCGTTCTCTTGCTCTTCGTCGTGCTGCTCGTCGGTGTTCAGTACTTCTTCTTCAGCGCTGGCGGCATCCACGGCTGGGCGCAGTTGACGCTCTTCACGCGGGGCACGCGGCTGACGCTCTTCGCGTGGCTTGCGCTCGGCACGCTCTTCGCTTGGGGTTTCCTGACCCTGGGCATCCAGCGGCTCGCGCAGTTCGCGTTGCGGGCGATCTTCACGTGGGGCACGGTCTTCACGCGGTGCACGTGGCTCGCGCGGTTTACGCTCTTCACGCGGTGCACGTGGGGCGCGTTCTTCACGCGGTGCACGCTCTTGCGGGGCGGCGTCATCACGCGGTTCACGCGGCTCGCGGGCTTCGCGCGGGGCGCGCTCTTCACGGGGCTCGCGTGGTGCACGTTCTTCACGTGGGCCACGGTCTTCACGCGGTTTGCGTTCTTCGTTGTCGCGACGGCCACCACGGTTGCGGTTCTGCTGACGACCGTTACGACGCTCGTCGCTGCGCTGTGGGCGCTCGCTGGTGGTTTTCTTCTCGACGACAACCGGTGCTTCTTCTTCCTTGCCGGCGAACAGGCTGACCAGCGACTTCACCAGGCCTTTGAACAGGCTTGGCTGGGCTACGGCGGCTGGCTGTTCGGCAGCTACGGGAGCTGGCGCGCGTTGTGGTGCGGTTTTGATCGCGGCTTCCTGGCGAACCAGGGTGCGGGTGGCGCTGCTCTGGGCAACTTCTTCCACTTCGGCGGCAGCAATCTCGTAGCTCGACTGGGCGCTCAGGGCTTCCGGGCTGTCGTCACGGATACGCTGCACTTCAAAGTGCGGGGTTTCCAGGTGATCGTTCGGCAGGATCACGATGCGCGCACGGGTACGCAGCTCGATCTTGGTGATCGAGTTGCGCTTTTCGTTAAGCAGGAACGCAGCAACCGGAATCGGCACTTGGGCGCGAACTTCGGCGGTGCGGTCTTTCAGTGCTTCTTCTTCGATCAGGCGCAGGATGGCCAGCGACAGCGACTCAACATCACGGATGATGCCTTGGCCGTTGCAGCGTGGGCAGACAATGCCGCTGCCTTCGGCTAGGGAAGGGCGCAGGCGCTGACGGGACATTTCCAGCAGGCCGAAACGCGAGATACGGCCAACTTGTACGCGGGCACGGTCGGCTTCCAGGCTTTCACGGACTTTCTCTTCCACGGCGCGCTGGTTCTTGGCCGGGGTCATGTCGATAAAATCGATCACGATCAGGCCGCCGATATCCCGCAGGCGCAGTTGGCGCGCGATTTCTTCGGCCGCTTCGAGGTTGGTCTGCAGCGCGGTTTCTTCGATGTCGCTGCCTTTGGTGGCGCGCGCCGAGTTGATGTCGATGGACACCAGGGCTTCGGTCGGGTCGATCACGATGGAACCGCCGGACGGCAGTTTCACTTCGCGTTGGAAGGCAGTTTCGATCTGGCTTTCGATCTGGAAGCGGTTGAACAGCGGCACGCTGTCTTCATACAGCTTGATCTTGCTGGCGTACTGCGGCATCACCTGGCGGATAAAGCTCAGGGCTTCTTCCTGGGCTTCGACGCTGTCGACCAGTACTTCGCCGATGTCCTGGCGCAGGTAGTCGCGGATGGCGCGGATGATGACGTTGCTTTCCTGGTAGATCAGGAACGGTGCAGCGCGGTCTTGCGAAGCTTCCTTGATGGCGCCCCACAGTTGCAGCAGGTAGTCGAGGTCGCCCTGCATTTCTTCGCTGCTACGGCCAAGGCCGGCGGTGCGCACGATCAGGCCCATGTCGCTAGGGGCGACCAGGCCGTTCAGTGCTTCACGCAGTTCGTTGCGCTCTTCGCCTTCGATGCGGCGAGAAATGCCACCGGCGCGCGGGTTGTTGGGCATCAGCACCAGGTAACGACCGGCCAGGCTGATAAAGGTGGTGAGGGCGGCGCCCTTGTTGCCACGCTCTTCTTTTTCGACCTGGACGATAACTTCCTGGCCTTCGCTCAACACTTCTTTGATGTTGACGCGGCCTTCAGGGGCTTTCTTGAAGTATTCGCGGGAGATTTCTTTGAGGGGCAAGAAACCGTGGCGCTCGGAGCCGAAATCAACAAAAGCGGCTTCAAGGCTAGGTTCGATGCGGGTGATTTTGCCCTTGTAGATGTTGGCCTTTTTCTGCTCGCGAGCACCCGATTCAATATCGAGGTCGAAGAGTTTCTGACCATCTACCAGTGCGACACGCAACTCTTCGGGTTGAGTTGCGTTAATCAGCATTCTTTTCATGTAGTACCGTCGGTTTCCGGGCTGCCGGAAACGGCGTTCGGCACACACGACTCTCAGGGTCGGTGTCAGGGCTCGTCAGAAACGGTTGTAAGTCGTTCCATGTCTAACAACGCCAGCCAACGGGGCTGGGGTGGCGACGGACGTCTCCTGCTTGCTATGTGTGAAACAAGCACTTGTTCAGGAGGAGGAATCAACCAGCGGTAGCGGACGAGATAACACGTCTTCTAAAGCTACGCTTGCCGCGGTTGTGCATCTCCACCCTACACGTATCGCTGAAAATCGGGTGCCGCTCGCAGAATCTGCAGCGGGTTGGCATTTACCGCTGACTCCCCCGAGGGCAGCCAGCGCGTCATGGCTCAAGGCTTTATTTCCGGGATATTCGTGGCCCTTTTCAGCCATCTATCTCTGAACAATCCCGTCGGACGGCCTTACGTCCTGAATCACGTTGCACACGGAAGGGGCTTGCAAAGTGGGCAAACATCCGCAACCGGGCCACTTTTGGCGGCGTTCGGGACTATAGCAGCAATGATTAAGTGCTTCAAATCAATAAAAAATTGTTATTATCGCGGCCATGACAGAACCCACCCCTCCGACCTCCGGCGTCCAGCTGCTCGAGGTTGAACCGGAACTTGCCGGCCAACGAATCGATAATTTCCTACGCACTCGTCTCAAAGGTGTGCCCAAGACCTTGATTTACCGAATTTTGCGCAAAGGCGAAGTTCGCGTGAATAAGGGGCGGATCAAGCCCGAGTACAAGTTGCAGGCCGGCGATATTGTGCGCGTGCCGCCGTTGCGCCTGTCCGAGCCGGACGAAGAAGTGCCATTGGCCCAGGGCTTGCTCGAACGCCTGGAAGCCTCGATCGTGTTCGAAGACAAGGCCCTGCTGGTGATCAACAAGCCGGCCGGCATTGCCGTGCATGGCGGCAGCGGCTTGAACTACGGGGTAATCGAAGCGTTTCGCCAGTTGCGTCCGGACTGCAAGGATCTGGAGCTGGTGCACCGCCTGGACCGCGATACCTCCGGCCTGCTGATGATTGCGAAAAAGCGCAGCATGCTTCGCCATCTGCACGAAGCCTTGCGCAAAGACGGCATCGATAAACGCTATATGGCCTTGGTCCGCGGCCATTGGGCGACAGCGAAAAAGCAAGTCAACGCACCGCTGCTGAAAAGCAATCTGCGTTCCGGCGAGCGCATGGTGGAAATCAACGAAGAGGGCAAAGAAGCCCTGACGTTATTCCGTGTGCTGCGCCGTTTCGGTGAGTTCGCCACTCTGGTGGAGGCCAAGCCGGTCACTGGGCGGACGCACCAGATCCGTGTGCACACCAAACATGCCGGGCATTGCATCGCCGGCGATCCGAAATACGGCGACGACGATTTCACTGCTGAAATTCGTGGTCTGGGCGGCAAACGTCTGTTTCTGCATGCCTACGAGTTGCATGTGCCGCTGCCCGAAGGTGGTGTGTTGAAACTGGAAGCGCCCGTCGATGAGATGTGGCGCAAGACGGTGGAGCGTTTGAGTGCAACCTGATTACCAGCTGCTGATTTTCGATTGGGACGGCACGCTGGTGAACTCCATCGGTCGTATCGTTGCAGCGCTGCATATGGCGGCCCGCGAATGCGACCTGCCACCACGCAGCGATACCGAGCTCAAGGGCATTATTGGCCTGGGCCTGCCGGAAGTGGTGGTGGCGCTGTATCCCGACCTGGATGATGCCGAGCTGGCCGAGCGTTACTGCCGGGCCTACAGCAAGCAGTATCTGTTGCTGGAAGGCACGCCATCGCAGTTGTTCCCCGGCGTTGCCGACGCCATGGCGGCGTTTCGTGCGGCCGGTTATCAGTTGGCCGTGGCGACCGGCAAGGGCCGTCATGGTTTGAATCGGGTGCTGGCCGATCAGGGCTGGAGCGAGTTTTTCGATATCACCCGCTGTGCCGATGAAACGGCCAGCAAGCCGGCGCCGCTGATGCTGGAGCAGATTCTCGAATTCTGTGGCGTGCCGGCCGAGCGTGCGTTGATGGTGGGCGATTCTGTCTTCGATCTGCAGATGGCGCGTAATGCCGGCATGGACAGCGTGGCGGTGGGTTACGGCGCGCAATCGCTGGAGACATTGCAGACGTGTGGGCCGCGCTTGATGGTTGAACATTTTTCCGAGTTGCGCGCCTGGTTGGAAACGCGCGTGGCTCAGCCAACGCTAGGGATAAGTGAAGATGTCGAACGAGTCGAATGACGACAAAAGCTGGAAGTTGCTGGAAAAGACCCTGCTCGCCAGTGTGCAGGAGCAGCGCCGGTCGCGGCGCTGGGGCATCTTTTTCAAGATCCTGACCTTTATCTACCTGTTTGGCGCCATTGCCGTGTTTTCCCCGGCGCTGAACCTGTCCAAGAGTGGCTCGCGTAGCGCCGCGCACACGGCGGTTATCGAGATCAAGGGCATGATTGCCGATCAGGAAGCGGCCAATGCGGACAATGTGGTGGGCAGCCTGCGCGCCGCGTTCGAAGATGCCAATACCAAGGGCATTGTGCTGCGTATCAATAGCCCGGGCGGCAGTCCGGTGCAGTCGGGTTATATCTACGATGAAATCCGTCGTCTGCGTGCCGAACATGCGGATATCAAGGTGTACGCGGTGATTGCCGATCTTGGTGCTTCGGGTGCCTATTACATCGCCAGCGCTGCTGACGCCATTTATGCCGACAAGGCCAGTCTGGTGGGCTCCATTGGCGTAACGGCGGCGACCTTCGGTTTTGTCGGCACCATGGAGAAGCTGGGGGTTGATCGCCGGGTATACACCTCGGGTGAGCACAAGGCGTTCCTCGATCCGTTCCAGCCGCAGAAGGCTGACGAAACCGAGTTCTGGCAAGGCGTGCTGACCACTACGCACAAGCAGTTTATTGCTGCGGTGAAGCAGGGGCGTGGTGATCGCCTGAAAGATGCCGAGCATCCGGAGTTGTTTTCCGGCTTGATCTGGACTGGCGAGCAGGCACTGCAGCTCGGCCTGATCGATGGGTTGGGTAGCACCAGTTCGGTGGCTCGCGATGTGATTGGCGAGAAAGAACTGGTGGATTACACCGTGCAGGAAACGCCGTTCGACCGCTTTGCGAAAAAGCTGGGCGCCAGCGTCGCTGAGCATGCGGCCATGTGGATGGGCTTTTCGGGGCCGACACTGCGCTGATCTGTATTGCGCTTATTAAAAAGCCCGGCCAGTGCCGGGCTTTTTTTGTGGCCGCTATATAAAGGAAGGGGTTTACGGAATTTCCACACCTTCGTGCAGCAGCATATCCACCAGGCGAATCAGCGGCAGGCCAACCAGGCTGGTGGCGTCGCTGCCTTCGGTGGCGCGAAACAGGCTGACGCCCAGGCCTTCGGCCTTGAAGCTGCCGGCGCAATCGTAGGGCTGTTCGGCGTGCAGGTAGCGGCTGATGCGCTCGCTGCTGAGCTGGCGAAAGTGCACGGTAAAGGGCACGTAGTCGACCTGGCAGGCGCCGCTGGTCGTATTGAGCAGGGCCAGGCCGGTGAGGAAGGTCACGCTGGTGCCACTGGCATCGCTCAGTTGGCGGTGCGCGCGTTCGAAATCATGGGGTTTGCCGAGGATCTGCTCGCCGCGTACGGCCACCTGGTCGGAGCCGATGATCAGGTGCTGCGGAAACTGCGCAGCCAGGGCGCGGGCTTTCTGCTCGGCCAGGCGCATGACCAGTGCCTGTGCCGTTTCGCCGGGCAGGCGGCTTTCGTCGATATCGGGGCTGGCGCAGGTAAAAGGCAGGCGCAGGCGCGCCAAGAGTTCGCGGCGGTAAGTGGAGCTGGAGGCGAGGAGTAGAGGCAACATGCTGATTCCTTTATAGTCGCCGGCGATTTTAGCCAGCGCGTTGCTTGGCGCCCAGGCAGAATTTCCCTTTGACAGAGCAGGGGTGCATCCCTAGAATGCTGCGCCTATGTTGAATGGCCCGATTCCTCCTCACGTTGATCCGCGCAAATTGGCTGATCGTGGCGCCACCCTTGAAGGTGAGCTGCCCCTGGCTGATTTGCAGCGTCTCTGCGACCCGCTTGCCGACAATGTCGGTACCGTCCGCGCGAAATTTGTTTTCGAGCGCGACGAACGCAGATCGCCAGTGATGCACAGCACGATCGACGTTGAGGTCAAGATGGTTTGTCAGCGTTGTCTGGAGCTGGTCGCCCTGCCAATCCACAGCGAGTGTAGTTACGCTGTGGTGAAAGAAGGTGCGAATACCCAGTCTGTGCCGCAAGGCTACGACGTGCTGGAATTGGGTGAGGATCCATTGGATCTGCCGGCGTTGATCGAGGAGGAGCTGTTGCTCGCCTTGCCCATCGTCCCGATGCATGATTCAGAAGATTGCCAGCAACCGGCGGGCCTTGAAGAGCCTGAACCGAGCGAGGACGAGGTACCGCGGTCCAACCCGTTCAGTGTATTGGCACAGTTAAAGCGTGACCCAAACGTTTAGGAGTTAATTAATTATGGCTGTTCAGCAGAACAAAAAATCCCGCTCCGCTCGCGATATGCGCCGTTCGCACGACGCCCTGACCGCTAGCACTCTGTCGGTTGAGAAGAGCACCGGTGAAGTTCACCTGCGTCACCACGTATCGCCAGAAGGCGTATACCGTGGTCGTAAAGTGATCGACAAGGGCGCTGACGAGTAAATCTTGTCCGCTCCGATCATCGCGATCGACGCAATGGGTGGGGACTTCGGTCCCCACAGCATTGTTCCAGCCTGCATTGCTTGCCTGGCTGAATTCCCCTCGTTACACCTGGTCCTTGTCGGCCAAACCTCCTTACTGAATGAATTGATTGCACGCCATCCTGGTGTCGATCGCGCTCGTCTGCACCTTGAGCAGGCCAGCGAAGTGATCGCCATGGATGATCGGCCTGCCCAGGCATTGCGCAGCAAGCCAGACTCGTCCATGCGCGTGGCGCTGGAGTTGGTGCGCGATGGGCGTGCCCAGGCTTGTGTCAGTTCCGGCAATACCGGCGCGCTGATGGCGTTGTCGCGTTATCTGCTGAAAACCCTTCCCGGTATCGACCGCCCCGCGATGATGACGGCGATTCCCACCGAGCGTGGCCATTGCCAGTTGCTGGACCTGGGCGCCAATGTCGATTGCAGCGCCGAGCACCTCTATCAGTTCGCCGTGATGGGCTCGGTGGCCGCCGAAGCGTTGGGCGTGGTGCAGCCGCGTATCGCCTTGCTGAACGTGGGCACCGAAGACGTGAAGGGCAACCAGCAGGTCAAGCTGGCGGCCAGCTTGCTGCAGCCGGTGCGTGAATTGAACTATGTCGGTTTTATCGAAGGCGACGGCCTGTACCGTGGCGAGGCCGATGTGGTGGTGTGCGATGGGTTTGTTGGCAATATCCTGCTCAAATCCAGCGAAGGCCTGGCGTCGATGATTTCGGCGCGTATGGAGGCGCTGTTCAAGCAGAACCTGGGCTCGCGCCTGATCGGCTCGCTGGCGTTACCAGTATTGAAACGTTTGCAGGGTGAGTTGGCGCCAGCGCGGCATAACGGCGCCAGTTTTCTCGGGCTGCAGGCGATTGTGGTGAAAAGCCATGGCGCGGCGGGGCCGGAAGGCTTCCAGAGCGCTATCCGTCGGGCGGTCATGGAGGTGCGCGAGGATTTGCCGCAGCGCTTGCATGGCCGTCTTGAACATCTGTTGCTGTAATGCGTGTGCCGCCGATGTGACTGCATTCGGCAGCCTGTCATCCAACTGTCAGTTTGTTGCGCTCGACTAAGCCGAGCGTAATCCTCCCGACGATAAGACCATTAGGGACCGTCCACATGTCTGCATCCCTCGCATTCGTTTTCCCAGGCCAAGGCTCACAGTCTCTGGGAATGCTTGCCGAGCACGGCGCCCAGCACAAGCTGGTGCTTGATACCTTCGCTGAAGCTTCCGACGCTTTGGGTTACGACCTCTGGGCCTTGACCCAGAACGGCCCGGAAGAAACCCTGAACCAAACCGATAAAACCCAACCTGCCATCCTTACTGCTTCCATCGCCCTGTGGCGCGTGTGGTTGGCAGAGTCGGGCGCGCGCCCGGCGTTTGTGGCCGGCCATAGCCTGGGCGAGTACTCGGCGCTGGTCGCGGCCGGTAGCCTGGGTTTTGCCGATGCGGTGAAGCTGGTTGAGCGCCGTGGCCAACTGATGCAAAAGGCTGTACCGGCCGGGCAGGGCGGCATGGCCGCGATTCTCGGGCTGGAAGATGCCGATGTCCTGGCCGCTTGTGCTGAAGCTGCACAAGGCGATGTGGTCAGTGCAGTGAACTTCAA
>JBCECW010000059.1:0-9494 GCA_039207785.1 Pseudomonas sp.
GGCTGGATGATCACGCGGATATCCGAGGACAGGTTGCCGGTGTCGTTCAGGCTGCTGCTGACCACCTTGCCGCCGCGTACTTCATCGACGCCAGCAACCTGGAAGTTGACCCGCGCACCCGGCTTGATCTCGTTGAATTTGCTGTAGGGGAAGCGCGCTTCCACCTGGGCTTTGGCTTCGCGCGAAACCAGGTCGAAGATCACATCACCCTTGCTCGCATATTGGCCGTCGGCCACATACTGCTTGGCCAGCACGCAGTCGCACGGGCTGGTAAGGGTGCCTTTCATTTGCTTGTTGAACAGGTTGGCGACGTTGGACGGGCTAAGGTCTTTGTCGTCCAGGTGACCCTTGAGCATTTCCAGCATCGAGGCGCTGAAGGTGGCGATCGGCGCGCCTTTTTTCACCGTACCGTCGGGGCCGATCAGGCTTTGCACGGTGCCTTCGCGCGGCATGGTCACTTGCATGCCGGGCACTTGCACCAGGGCCGATTGCGCGTGGGTGACGAAGTACAGGCTATAGATGGATTTGAACAGAAAACCGAAGGCCAGCAGGCCGACCACAAACAGCGCAATGCTGAAGGTCACTGCCCGCAGTCGGGCAAACGCGCTCATGCCGCTGCCGAGTTTTTGCTTGCGTGCCTTGGTGAAGTTTTCCCGCTGCAAGGTAGTGAGTAGTTCGCCGACGCTGACCAATTCGCCGCTCAGGTGGGCGGTGATCAAGTGGCGCAGGGTGCTGATTTCCCGCGGGCGCAGGTTACTGAATTGGCAGCCGACGCGGTTGGCGTCGAAGTCCACCGAGCACACCTGGAATTCGACGTCTATGGCCAGGGTGATGTTGTCGATCACAAAGAGCATCTTGCCCTTGTGGAAGTCGCCGATGCGCACGTTGCTATTGATGGCGCCGTAGCTGAAGCCGCCGGCGGAGATATCCATCACGGTCTGTTCCACCACTTCGCGGTTCTTGCCGCTGAAGCGGATCTTGGCGGGCAAGCGCACCCGTGCGTGCTGGCGCTGGGCTTCGGATTCGTGCACCACATTGACGTTGACGGCTGTATTCATGGCGTTAGTTCCTACTCTGAGTCATTGATCCGTTGATGGCCCTGGCAGGGGGCTCACACCACCAGCAGCAGCGTGGCGACAAATACGCTGGCGGCGGAGAAGGTCATGGTTCGGGACGACCAGGTGTTAAACCACTGTTGGAAGCTGGCGAGGTCGCGGTTGAGTTTGGTCGGCTGGCGCGTCCAGGACTGCTGGTCGAGGCGGAAGAACACGTAGATCTTCACCAGGGCGCCGACGATCTGGTTGTAATAGAGAATGGCCGGGTAAGCGGGGCCGATATGGTGGCCGCTGACGGCCAGCAGCAGGGTCAGGACCAGGCGGGTAAAGCCGATCCACAGCAGGTACACCAGCAAGAAGGCGATGCTGTATTTGAGGCTGGCGATAATCGCCACGGTCAGGCCCAAGAGGCAGGTCCACATCGACACGCGTTGGTCGAACAGCACCAGCGAGGTAAACAGGCCCAGGCGATTTTTGCCCAGCTTCATGGCCCGCGAGTTCTGCCGCAGGTTATTGCCGTACCAGCGGAACATCAGCTTGCGGCTGGCCTTGATAAAGCTTTTTTCCGGCGGGTGCTCCACCGTGTTGATCGCGGCGTCGGGCACGTAGAAGGTGTCGTAGCCCAGACGCATCAGGCTGTACCAGCTGGACTTGTCATCGCCGGTGAGGAACTTGAAGCGGCCCAGGCGCCAGTGGTCGAGGGAATCGCTTTCCACGTCGGCGATAAATTCCGGGTTGCTGATCACCGGGGCGCGGAACATCGACATACGCCCGGTCAACGTCAGCACGCGCTTGGACAAGCCCATGGAGCACATATTGATATGGCGCTGGGCGAAGCGCAGCTTGTGCCACTCGCTCATGATGTAGCTGCCGCGCACTTCGCAGAATTCATTGGTGGTCAGGCCACCGACATTGGGGAACAGCTTGAAATACGGTACGGTGCGGCGCACCACGCCAGGCTCCAGCACACTGTCGCCATCGATCACTGCCACCACCGCATCGCGGTCGGGCATATGCCGGGAAATGGCGCGGAAACCGTGGGCCAGGCCATCGCGTTTACCGGTGCCGGCGATGCGCACAAAGTCGAGGGTGACGTTTTCCGGCGGGTTGTATTTCTCCCACAGGCTTTTCACCAGGAACTCGTCGGAGAGCTCGACGATGGAGCACACCACGGTGGTCGGGTAGCCACACTCCATGGCTTCGCGAATCACCGATTGGTAGACCTGGGCGGTGGTCAGCGCATCGATGCGAAAGCTGGTGACCATCAGAAATACATGGGAAGGATCGGCCGCTTTACCCAGCTTGGCCGCCTTGCGCCGGTAGTGCGGAAACACCACATAGAGAAACAGCACACCGCGCAGAAAGTGCATGGCGCCCATGGAGTAGCGCCAGATGCCGACGGCACCGATCAGAAAGATAAAGTCCTTCGATTCGGGGTCGAACACCGTTCGCGGCAGTGCCAGGGCCAGCGCGCACAGCAGGCTGAGGTAGAACAACCACCCGGCACCTTCTGCCAATGTCTGCTTGAGCCTATCCATTTATGTGTCCTGTCCTGAGCATTTACAAACAAGCTGTCACCCCCGCGTAGGCGGGGGCCCAGGGGCTGAAAACGCCTTTTCCTGTGAAAGTCTGGTTTGCCGGGTGCGCGGGAATGACGGAATGCTGGAGATACCAGCAGATGCCTTCGGTAGTGCCGTTGGTGGTGTGATTCATAAAGCCCACCAGGTCGACCACTTGCTTGCCCTCGGGGGCATGCTGCGCCAGTGGCCGGAAACGCTCGTCGCGGTTGCCCAGCACGATGATGTCGGAGCCCGCTACCACCTGGTTGAAGTCGCTATTGAGCAAGGAGGAAACGTGGGGGATCTTCGACTCGATATAGTCTTTGTTGGCCCCGTGAACCCGGGCGTATTCGACGTTGCTGTCGTAGATGGAAAGGTCGAAGCCCTTGCCGATCAGCATCTCGGCCAGCTCCACCAGCGGGCTTTCGCGCAGGTCATCGGTGCCGGCCTTGAAGCTCAGGCCCAGCAGGGCGACCTTGCGTTTGTCGTGGCTGGCGATGATGTCGAAAGCGTTCTGCACCTGGGCCACATTGCTGCGCATGATGGCGCCGAGCATCGGGTGCTCCACGTCCAGCTGGCCGGCGCGGTAGGTGAGGGCGCGTACATCCTTGGGCAAGCATGAGCCGCCGAAGGCAAAGCCGGGGCGCATGTAGTACTGGGAGAGGTTGAGGGTCTTGTCCTGGCACACCACGTCCATTACTTCGCGGCCATCGACGCCGACGGCCTTGGCGATATTGCCGATCTCGTTGGCGAAGGTGACCTTGGCGGCGTGCCAGACGTTGCAGGTGTACTTGATCATCT
The DNA here is from genome assembly GCA_039207785.1 of Pseudomonas sp. Taxonomy (GTDB): domain Bacteria; phylum Pseudomonadota; class Gammaproteobacteria; order Pseudomonadales; family Pseudomonadaceae; genus Aquipseudomonas. Next base: position 3,416 of record JBCECW010000059.1, read on the forward strand.
CGGCGACTTCGATGTCTTTGCGGATGATCGGTGCGTCGAGTTCGCTGTAGAGCGATTCTAGGGCGTCGCCTGATTGTTTATCCAACTCGCCGATTACGGTCATCGGCGGGTGGTCGTAATCTTTGATCGCGGTGCTTTCGCGCAGGAACTCAGGGTTTACTGCCACACCGAAGTCCACGCCGGCTTTTTTCCCGGAGCAATCTTCCAGGATCGGGATCACTACATTTTTTACCGTGCCGGGCAGTACCGTACTGCGCACGACAACTGTGTGCCGGCTGCTTTTATCGCGCAGGACAAAACCGATTTCACGGCATACCGATTCGATGTAATCGAGCTCCAGGTCGCCGTTCTTTTTGCTCGGCGTACCGACGCACAGCATCGACAGGTCGGTGTCACGGATGGCAGCGGCAACATCGGTGGTGCCGCGCAGGCGGCCGGTGTCGATACCTTGCTGCAGCAAGGCTTCCAGGCCAGGTTCGACGATGGGCGACTTGCCGTTGTTGATCAGATCAATCTTGGCCGTGGAAACATCCACGCCAACAACTTCATGGCCACGTGCAGACAGGCAGCCGGCACATACTGCGCCGACATAACCTAAACCAAAAATGCTAATACGCATTGAGTTCACCTATAACGTTGAGTTACGCCGTAAAACTGTGGATGGTTGGATTAACCATCGCCCATGTAATGCACTTCGTAAGTTGTAATTACCAAGCTGCAGGCATAAAGGTTCGTCACATTCAACTTGATGAATGCGTGTTTGGGCATGTTGTAAAAGGGATGCGCCCGGGTTTTTAGGCCTACGCTCCAACACTGGTCGTAGAGCCTTTGCTGAGGCTTTGCAGTAGGTCTGCTACTACCTTGTTACTCCGTAATTACCAAACTCCCTTGTCTCGACTTAATGCGAATAAACAACCACGGCTTATTCTGCAATTTCAGTGTTGACTAGTGCTGGGCAGCACTAAGAAAGCCAACCTGTAAAAAGTCGTTACGGGGTTATGAGCCCGTGGCTTAAATGATAGTTCCTACCGTTCGTCAGACTTTCGTAATACCTGGACATACAGCGGCAAATACCGGTGATTGCAATGTAATGGCAAGTGCGCTGTATACCGCCATATAAGGGGCGTGGCGCGGCGCAATAACTTTTTGCCAGTACTAAAGGCTGGTTAAAGTGCCATTGGTTAAACACAGGATGTTGGTAACGGTGCAGTTAGTCTTTGGGTTGGGGAACTTTTGCGGACTATGGCTTTCGCCAGTAATGTTGTGTTGTTTTCTGACGCCAATTTCGACGGCTGCTATCGACGTTCAAAAAGAGTGAGATAAGGTTGCCGGCCTGAAATAAAAAACACCCGCCTGGTGCGGGTGTTTTTATCTGCCGCCCGCTACTCAGGCATGTTCTTCGTCGCGTAAAAACACCAGATGATCGGGCTTGGACTGCGCCGCATCGAAGCGGTAGCCCTGGTAGTTGAAGTCCTTGAGGCCGGCAGGGTCCGTCAGGCGTTCCTTGATCACATAGCGGGCCATCATGCCGCGGGCCTTTTTCGCGTAGAAGCTGATGATCTTGTACTGGCCGTTCTTCAGGTCCTTGAAGTCGGTGTTGATAATTCGCCCCTTCAAGGCCTGACGTTTTACTGCACCAAAGTATTCGTTGGAGGCCAGGTTCAGCAGCACATCATCGCCCTGGGCCTTGAGCGCCTGGTTCAGCCAGCCGCTGATGTTGTCACCCCAGAACGCATACAGATCCTTGCCGCGGGCATTGGCCAGCTTGGTGCTCATTTCCAGGCGATAGGGTTGCATCAGGTCCAGCGGGCGCAAGACGCCGTAGAGGCCGGACAGCATGCGCAGGTGTTTTTGCGCGAAGTCGAAATCGTCTTCGCTGAAGTCTTCGGCGTGCATGCCGGTGTACACATCACCTTTGAAGGCCAGCAGCGCCTGCTTGGCGTTCTTGCTGGTGAACTTCGGCGACCAGCTGCCAAAGCGCGCGGCATTCAGGCCGGCGAGCTTGTCGGACAGGTGCATCAACTCGGCAATCTGCGCCGGGCTGAAATCGCGCAGTTGGCTGATCAGTTCCTGAGCATGGTCCAGGTGCTGCGGTTGGGTGTGGCGGGCGGTGACCGGCGGGGTCTCGTAGTCCAGGGTCTTGGCGGGTGAAATCACCATCAGCATGGGCGCGTCTCCTAAAGGCAGCGGCGATTCTAAGCGCTGCCGGTGCTTTTGTCTTAGCCGCGAATACGCTGGCGATAGGCGCCGGGGGTTTCCCCGCAGAGCTGTTTGAACAACTTGGCGAACGCTGCTCGATCGGCAAAGCCGACCTGTGCGGCAACCTGTTCCAGCGAGCGCAGCGGCTGACGCAACGCGGCCTGCGCGGCACTGATCCGCAGCCGTTGCAGGTACTCGTTAGGGGTAATACCGGTGCTGGCACGAAAGCGCCGCAGCAAGGTGCGCGGCGAGCAATTGGCCTGCTCGGCCAGGCGCTGCAGGTCCATGGGTTCGGCCTGGTGCTGGTGCATCCAGCTCAGCAGCGGCTGCAGCGGGTCGTTGCGCGAGGTAGGCGGTACCAGCGGGGTAAAACGCGTCTGTTCGCCACGACCATGCTCGAACACCAGCGCGGCGGCGACCTTTTGCGCCAGCTCGGCGCCAGCGTGCCAGGCGATCAGGTACAGGCATAAGTCCAGGCCCGCCTGGGCGCCGCCGGAGCAAAACAGGTGCTCGTCATGGGTCAGCAGCTGCTCGACCTGCAAGTTCACCAAGGGAAAACGCTGGCGAAAGGTCGCCGCCAGGCTCCAATGGGTAGTGGCCGTACGGCCATCCAGCACGCCCGCCGCCGCCAGCAGAAAGGCGCTGCTGCACAGGCTGGCCAGATGGCGTTGCGGTGCCTGGGTAGCCAGCCAGGGGAGCAGGGCGGCATTGCTGGCCAGGGTGGTGTCGATGGCGCTGCCGGTAGCGGGCAGCAGTACCAGGTCCGCCGTCTCGGCCAAACGCAGGGCGCCGTTGACATTGACGTGGGCGAACTGCAAATCCACGCCATGGCCATCGAGGCTGAAACGCTGCAACTGGAATAGCCGTTCGCCGGCCAACTGGTTGGCCAACTGAAAGGCATCCATGGCCATGCTTAGGCTGGAACACACGGTTTGCGGGCAGACATACAGGGCAATACGCAGCATGACGGCAGTGCTTTCAGGGAAAAGTTGGCTATATTTGACACAAAGTTGTCGATATAGCCAATCGCTGTTTGGCCGCCATGCCCCGACAATAAGCCATCCCTGATCCAACCCGGAGCTGCCATGAGCCACCCCAACGCCGAACTGATCACCCGTTTCTACCAAGCCTTCCAACGCCAGGATGCCGAAGCCATGGCCGCCTGCTACGCCGATGACGTGCGTTTTAGCGATCCGGTATTTACCGACCTCAAAGGCACGGAAGCGGGCGATATGTGGCGCATGCTCACCAGCCGCGCGCAAAACTTCTCCCTGGAGTTTTCCAATGTGCAGGCCGATGACCGCAGCGGCAGCGCGCAGTGGGTGGCTACTTACTTGTTCAGCGGCACCGGGCGCATGGTGGTCAACCGTATCCAGGCGAGCTTTGTGTTTCGCGATGGCAAGATCGTTGAACACCACGACCGCTTCGATCTGTGGAAATGGTCGGCCCAGGCCTTGGGCGCCAAGGGCGCTTTGCTGGGCTGGACACCCCTGGTGCAAGGCGCGATTCGCAAGCAGGCGGCGAAGGGGTTGGCGGGGTTTCGGGCGGGGCGGTGAGGTGTAGATCAGTCATCTACATGCTTGCTGTATTTAGTCCTAACCTGAGCCAGCTCGCTCAGGTTACCGAGATCGGCATCGACGATGCCTTCGACAGTTTTTCGTAGTTGCTCAATTTCCGTTTGAAGATAGTGCTCAAGCGCCTGGTTGAGGTGGAACGCGTAACTCTCCTGGGTGGCTGATACCAGCAGGTCGAGCCCGCGCACCACGTGTTCGTCTGCGTGGAATGTAAGGAATGTGCCCGTCATAACGTCATCCTTCTTAGCTGTTAGTGGTGGAGAACGGAAGTATTGATGGTGAGATTTTTCGGTCTGTCACCGCGTGCCGAAGGCGCGTCCAGCAATTTCCTAAGTTCAGGAATGGCGGGCTCGGATACCATACGGCCTGTTTCCCACTTCCTGATGCGATGGGCATGACTGAAGCTGCCACCCTCGACGATATCGTGCTGCCGCTGAGCAAACCCTGGTTCGTCTACCTCGTACGCGCCGCCAACGGCTCGTTGTACTGCGGTATCAGTGACGATGCGCAGCGCCGTTTCGCCGTGCACCAGAGTGGCAAGGGCGCGCGGTTCTTCTATTCCAGCCCGGCGGTGGCGCTGGTCTATGTGGAGCGTTGCGAGGCCAAGGGGGATGCCTTGCGGCGCGAACGCAGCATCAAGCGCTTGAGCAAGAAGGCCAAGGAAAACCTGGTGCTGGGCTGGGCCGCGATTCAATCCGCTTATGAGGCGCCATCAACCTGATCGGGTAGGCCGTGGCCGCCAGGCCGCGTAAGCTCCGGGGTCTCTATTCAAAAGCGTAAAAGCGCCCCGGAGCCTGCCATGCACGAGTTGATCCTGCACCATTACCCCACCTCGCCGTTCGCTGAAAAAGCCCGCCTGATGCTGGGGTTCAAGCAGTTGTCCTGGCGCTCGGTAATGATCTCGCCGGTGATGCCCAAGCCGGATCTGGTGGCCCTTACCGGCGGCTATCGCAAGACCCCGGTGCTGCAAGTGGGCGCCGATATCTACTGCGATACCGCATTGATCGCCCGCCGCCTGGAGCAGGAAAAAGCCACGCCGGCCCTGTTCCCCGCCGAGCAACTGTTTGCCATTACCGGCTTTACCAACTGGATCGACTCGGTGCTGTTCCAGCACGCTGTGGCCCTGGTTTTCCAGCCGGCCTCGGTGGCCGTGCGTTTTGCCAAGCTGCCGCCTGAGGCGGTGCAGGCGTTTATCGCCGACCGTGCCGGCCTGTTTAGCGGTGGCAGCGCCAGCCGGGTGCCATTGGCGCAGGCGCAACACCAGTGGCCGCAATTGATGGCGCGCCTGGAGCAACAACTCGGCGCCAGCGGCAATGACTTCCTGTTTGGCGAAGCCAGCCACGCCGACTTCGCCCTGGCGCATCAACTGTGGTTCCTCAAGGCCACGCCGATCACTTCTCCGCTTGTGGATAACTATCCGCTGGTAAGTGCCTGGCTGGGCCGGGTGTTGGGCTTTGGTCACGGTTCGTCCAGCCCCATGACAGCTGAAGAGGCGCTGGAGGTGGCCCGCAACGCCACGCCGGCGCCATTGCCGGACGAGGCATTCGAAGACCCCAATGGCTTCAAGGCTGGCCAACAGGTGGTGATTGCCGCCACCGATTACGGCGTCGACCCGGTGGCCGGTGAGCTGCTGTATGCCGGGCGTGAAGAGCTGATTCTGCGTCGTGAGGATGAGCGTGGCGGGGTGGTGCATGTGCACTTTCCGCGTTTTGGCTTCAAGATCGAAGCGTAGGATGGGTAGAGCGTAGCGAAACCCATCGATTCGCGTAACGATGGGTTTCGGCTACGCCTCTACCCATCCTACGTGGGCGCTGCGCGGCTCATAAAAAACGCCCGGCTTTGACCGGGCGTTTTTTATGGCTGGGGATAAGTCAGATACCCGACTTGATCGCGCTCCAGTTGCGGGTGATCACGCGCATGGTCGCTTGCGACGGCGGCAGGCTGACGAACAGCTTGTCGATCAGTTTTTCCTCCGGGTAGATCGCCGGGTTTTCCCGTACCGCCTGGTCCTGCAGCGCTTGCGAGGCGGTGTTGGGGTTGGCGTAGTGCAGGTAGTTGCTGACCTTGGCGATCACGTCCGGGCGCATCAGGTAGTTGATAAACGCATGGGCGCCGGCGGCGTTCTTGGCGGTTTTCGGAATGGCCAGGTTGTCGAACCAGATATTGCTGCCTTGCTCCGGCAGGCTATAGGCAACGGTGTTCTTGTTGCCGGCATCGATGGCGCTTTGCCGGGCTTGCAGGATATCGCCGGAGAAGCCCACGGCCACGCAGATATCACCATTGGCGAGGTCGGCGATGTACTTGGT
>JBCECW010000059.1:9504-11259 GCA_039207785.1 Pseudomonas sp.
GAAGTAGGTGATCGACGGCTTGAGGGTTTTCAGCAGCTCGGTGGCGGCTGCCAGGTCCTCGGGTTTTTCGCTGTTCGGGTCTTTGCCTTGGTAGAGCAGGGCCAGTTCGAGAATCTTGGTTGGCTCATCCAGCAGGGCCACGCCGCAGCTTTTCAGCTTGGCCAGGTTTTCCGGTTTGAAGATCAGGTCCCAGCTGTTGACCGGCGCGTTGTCGCCAAACGCGGCCTTCATCTTCGCGGTGTTGTAACCGATGCCCACCGTGCCCCACAGATAAGGCACGGCAAATTTATTGCCCGGGTCGGAGCTTTCCAGGCGCTTTAACAATGCCGGGTTAAGGTTTTTGCTGTTGGGCAGTTGCGCCATATCCAGCGGGGCGTAGACACCGGTTTTTACCTGGCGGGCGAGAAAGTCGGCGGGGGTTACCACCACGTCATAACCGGAGTTGCCGGTCAGCAGCTTGGTTTCCAGGATGGCGTTGGAGTCGAAGGGCTCCAGTACCACCTTGATGCCGGTTTCTTTTTCAAAGTCGGCGAAGGTGGTGGGGCCTACATAGTCGGCCCAGTTGGCGAAGTGGATTTCTTCCTGCGCCGCACTGGCGTGCAGTGTAAATCCGAAAAACAGCCCCATTGCACAGCTAAGCGTGGTTTTGCCGAACGAGCCTTTCATCATGCTTACTCCAATAAACCGTGCGGCTGTTGTTGGAGTTTGGCCAGCAACGGTTCGGTGAGGGATTGCCAGACCACGACAGCGGCTGGCACGCAAACAGGTAAAGCGGGCAGTGGCTCGAATCTAGGGGGTGGCAGGCTGGCAGTCGTTCGCGCGTGCACGCACGGAAAATTGCTCGATCAGGGCAATCTCACTCGCCGATATCCTCATTCCATAACTGTGGCTGTTCTGCGATGAAGCTCTCCATCATCGCCACGCAACTGTGGTTCTGCAGCACCTCAACATTCACCCCGCGCGAACGCAGCAACTCCTCGTCACCCATAAAGGTCTGGTTTTCACCAACGATGACCCGGCGGATGCCGTACAGCAGGATGGCGCCACTGCACATGGGGCAGGGCGACAGGGTGGTATAGAGCACCGCATCGCGGTACAGGCTGGCGGGTTGGCGGCCGGCGTTTTCCAGGGCGTCCATCTCGCCATGCTTGATCACGCTGCCTTCCTGTACCCGCCGGTTATGGCCGCGGCCAATGATGCGGCCGTTATGGACCAGCACCGAGCCAATGGGAATGCCGCCCTCGGCCAGCCCCAGCTGCGCTTCTTCGATTGCCGCTTGCATAAAGGCGTCCATGGTTTCTCCTTGCGTAAGGGGGGAAAACTGCGCTGCGCCTTACCCTAGAACAGTCTTTTGCAGGATGCCAGGCCGCCCTAACTGCCTGATTGAGGGCGTTTTTTGCCTATATATCGAATTATTGAATTGTTTAAGCCGAATATTTGCGCTTTTTAATCGAATTGATTCGATCAACACTAGCTCCACACCAAGCAAAACAACTCACTACCCCGGAGCAACCATCATGAAAACTAACAAACTGATCCTCAGCCTGACCCTGTCCGTACTGGCCGCTAGCGCCGTAACCGTGCACGCCACTGACCTGTACCAACAACTGCATTCCCCGGTAGTCGCCGAAAGTGGCGCTGACCGTACCGGCGCCAACCGTGTAGCCGAAGGTGGTGCCGACCGCACTGGCGCTAACCGCGTAGCCGAAGGTGGTGCCGACCGCACTGGCGCTAACCGCGTAGCCGAAGGTGGTG
>JBCECW010000059.1:11359-11482 GCA_039207785.1 Pseudomonas sp.
CCGACCGCACTGGCGCTAACCGTGTAGCCGAAGGCGGTGCCGACCGCACTGGCGCCAACCGTGTAGCCGAAGGTGGTGCTGACCGCACTGGCGCCAACCGCGTAGCTGAAGGTGGTGCTGACC
>JBCECW010000060.1:0-2915 GCA_039207785.1 Pseudomonas sp.
TGGTACGACAGGTCGCCGCGGAAAATCTCATGGAAGCCCGGCTCCATGCCCTTGAGGTAATCGGGCAAGGCAAAGTCGCCATGGCCATCGGTGAAATAAAACAGTTGGTCGGGCTCGGGGTGGTTGCGCCACTCGTCCATATTGTCCATATGCAGCAAGCGGTCGAGGTCGCCGCTCAGCACCCCGGAAATCAGCTTTTCCTCGAGCATATGCACGGCCATATAGATGCCCAGGGCAAAGGCGGCCGCCACCAGGGTGGTCATCAGCACAAACCCGATAACGATGCGGCGTGACAGGCTCTGCTTAAACTCCATCGGTCACGTCCGCCAGCCGATAACCGACACCGTGCACTGTTTGCAGCAAGGGCGAGGCAAACGGCTTGTCGATCACCTGGCGCAATTGATGGACATGGCTGCGCAGGCTGTCGCTGTCCGGGCAATCGTCACCCCACAGCGCCTCTTCCAGCACTTCCCGGCGTAGCACGTGGGGGCTTTTCTGCATCAGCGCCGCGAGCAACTTGAGGCCGATGGGGTTGAGCTTGAGCGCCTTGCCTTCGCGGCTGACTTGCAGGGTGTCGAGGTCATAGACCAGGTCGGCCACTTGCAGAATGCGCCGGCCGCCGCCCTGGCTGCGGCGCAGCACCGCTTCGATACGCGCGGTCAGCTCCGACAGGGCAAACGGCTTGAGCAGGTAGTCGTCGGCACCGGAGCGAAAGCCCTGCAGGCGGTCATCGAGCTGGTCGCGGGCGGTGAGCATGATCACCGGGGTATCCCGCCGGGCATCTTCACGCAGGCGCTTGCACAGGGTGTAGCCATCCATGCCCGGCATCATGATGTCCAACACAATCAGGTCGTAATGCTCGGTGGCCGCCAGGTGCAGGCCGGACAAACCGTCCTGGGCGCAGTCCACGCTATAGCCCTTCATGCCCAGGTAATCGGCCAGGTTGGCGAGAATATCGCGGTTGTCTTCAACAATCAGAATTCGCATGGGGTTCCTCGCTGCGGGCGTTGGCGCCGGCCTGTTGGTGCGCGACATTACCCGAAGATAGGCGGTTTGAAGCGGGTTTGACGTTTTTTTCACATCGCATTCACAGGATCTCGACGGTCATTTGCCGAGCATGCAGGCTACTTTTCCTGCGTCTGGACTCAGCATGTCGTCGAATCCACCTCTTCTTTATTCACCGCGCCTGAACCTGCGCCTGGCCCTCGGCATTCCCCTGGTGATTGCCGCGCTGCTGCTCCTGATCGAGCCCACGCGTCTGGACTTTGCCCTGGCCAACCTGATGTATGTGCCGGGGCAAGGGTTTGTCGGCAAACACAGCGCCTTTCTCGAAGACATCCTGCACGACCGCGCCAAGCAAGCCGTGATCCTGTTTGGCGTGTTAGCCATTGCCGGCTTTATTGGCAGCTTCTTTATCCAACGCCTCAAGCCGCTGAAACGGCAACTGGGCTACCTGGTGCTGGCCATGGGCATTTCCACCAGCTTCGTCACCCCGATGAAAGCCATCACCGCCGTGCAATGCCCCTGGAGCCTGAGCGACTTTGGCGGCAAGGAAACCTACAGCCCGCTGCTGGCCCACCGCCCCACCACCGACAAACCCGGCCGCTGCTGGCCTGGTGGCCACGCGGCAGCCGGTTTTACCCTGTTCGCCCTCTACTTCGTGTTCCGCGACCGCAAACCGCGCTGGGCCCGCGCCGGTTTCGTCTTCGCCCTGACGCTCGGCACCGTGTTCTCCATCAGCCGCATGCTGCAAGGCGCGCACTTCTTCTCCCACAACCTGTGGACGGCGGTGTTTTGTTGGTTGATTTGTTTGGGGTCGTATTACGCCGTGCTCTATCGGCCGTTGAAGGTGGCGCGGGTTTAAGCAAAAAGCCGGTGCGCGGAGCGCACCCTACGAGAGCATCGTTTTTTTTGCGGCCGTTACTCGGTAGCTTCGGGGCGTAGGATGGGTAGAGCGCAGCGAAACCCATCGATTCGCGTAACGATGGGTTTCGCTGCGCTCTACCCATCCTACGTACGTGAGCATTTAAAGCGAGGACGCAACGCAGCATGGCCGACGCCCCGGAGCTCGCCGCAGCCATAAAAAAACCCCGCACCAGGCGGGGTTTTTTTAAGGCAAAAGCAAATTACATCATGCCGCCCATGCCACCCATGCCGCCCATGTCTGGCATACCGCCACCGGCTGCAGGCTTGTCTTCCACGATTTCAGCAATCATGGCTTCGGTGGTGATCATCAGGCTGGCGATCGAAGCTGCAGCTTGCAGCGCCGAACGGGTCACTTTCGCTGGGTCCAGGATGCCCATTTCGATCATGTCGCCGTATTCGCCGGTGGCAGCGTTGTAACCGAAGTTACCGGAGCCCTGCTTGACCTTGTCGACGACTACGCTTGGCTCGTCGCCGGAGTTGGAAACGATCTGGCGCAGCGGTGCTTCAACAGCGCGACGCAGCAGAGCGATACCGACGTTCTGGTCGGCGTTGTCGCCTTGCAGTTCGGCAATGGCTTGCAAAGCGCGCACCAGGGCCACGCCACCGCCAGGTACCACGCCTTCTTCAACGGCTGCACGGGTAGCGTGCAGGGCGTCTTCAACGCGGGCTTTCTTCTCTTTCATTTCGACTTCGGAACCGGCGCCAACCTTGATCACGGCAACACCGCCAGCCAGCTTGGCCAGACGCTCTTGCAGTTTTTCACGGTCGTAGTCGGACGAAGTGTCTTCAACTTGTTTGCGGATCTGGGCAACACGGCCTTCGATATCAGCTTGAACGCCAGCACCGTCGATCACGGTGGTGTTTTCTTTGCTGAGGATCACGCGCTTGGCATTACCCAGGTGTTCCAGGGTGGCGCCTTCCAGGCTCAGACCGATTTCTTCGGAGATCACGGTGCCGCCGGTCAGGACGGCCATGTCTTCCAGCATCGC
>JBCECW010000060.1:2925-11453 GCA_039207785.1 Pseudomonas sp.
CGCTTCGCCAAGTTGATCAACAGTCATCTGCTCTAGTTTGAAGCCGAGGTCTTCAGAAATAACAGTACCACCAGTGAGGATAGCAATGTCTTCTAGCATCGACTTACGGCGGTCGCCGAAGCCTGGTGCTTTGACAGCGGCGACTTTGACGATGCCGCGCATGTTGTTCACAACCAGGGTAGCCAGGGCTTCGCCTTCAACGTCTTCAGCCACGATCAGCAGCGGACGGCCAGCTTTGGCAACGGCTTCCAGCACCGGCAGCATTTCGCGGATGTTGGAGATCTTTTTGTCCACCAGCAGGATCAGCGGGCTGTCCAGCTCGGCAACCATGGTGTCTGGCTTGTTGATGAAGTACGGGGACAGGTAGCCACGGTCGAACTGCATGCCTTCTACAACCGACAGTTCGTTTTCCAGGCCAGTGCCTTCTTCAACGGTGATCACGCCTTCCTTGCCAACTTTTTCCATGGCCTGGGCAATGATTTCGCCGATGGAGCTATCGGAGTTGGCGGAGATGGTGCCGACCTGGGCGATGGCTTTGGTGTCAGCGCATGGCTTGGACTGGGCTTTGAGCTGGGAAACGATAGCGATGGTCGCTTTGTCGATGCCGCGCTTGAGGTCCATCGGGTTCATGCCGGCAGCGACGGCTTTCAGGCCTTCGTTGACGATCGACTGAGCCAGAACGGTAGCGGTGGTGGTGCCATCACCGGCGTCGTCGTTGGCACGGGAGGCAACGTCTTTGACCAGCTGCGCGCCCATGTTTTCGAAACGGTCTTTCAGTTCGATTTCTTTGGCAACCGAAACGCCGTCTTTGGTGATGGTCGGAGCGCCGTAGCTCTTCTCGATGATCACGTTACGGCCTTTCGGGCCGAGGGTGGCTTTTACTGCGTCAGCCAGGACGTTGACGCCAGCCAGCATTTTCTTACGGGCGGAATCGCCGAATTTAACTTCTTTTGCAGCCATGATCGTTATTCCTCAATTCGTTTCAGTCGTGCGCAATTCGTAGCGTTTAACGCTGGAGCGTCAATCAGCCTTCAACAACGGCGAGGATTTCGTTCTCGCTCATGACCAGCAGGTCTTCGCCATCAACCTTGATGGTGTTGCTGCCCGAGTACGGACCAAACACCACCTTGTCACCGACCTTGACGGCCAGAGGACGGACTTCGCCGTTGTCCAGTACGCGACCGGCACCTACCGCGAGGATTTCGCCACGGTTCGGCTTTTCAGCAGCCGAGCCTGGCAGAACGATGCCACCAGCGGTTTTGGTTTCTTCTTCGCTGCGACGGATAACGACGCGGTCATGCAGAGGACGAAGCTTCATTGTCGATCTCTCCCAAGTAAGGTGTTTAAAGCCGCCGGTTTATTCACCGGCTGGTTGATTGCTATCCGGCGTGGCCGGTCGCGCGCCGCAAAGCGGCAACGCGGAAGACTGACTGTCGTAAACCGACAGAGACCTTGCGGTGACCACTACATAGGGTCGGGGAATTGGATTACAAGGGCGGGGGTGAAAATTTTTTACACCCCCGCAAACACTGCAGCGCAGTGTTTACTGCGGGTCGCGGTGCTCGAACTCGCCTTCGATCACGTTCGGCCGGGTTTGCCCGGAGCGGGCCGCCAGGTCGTCGGCAAAGGCGCGCTGACGCAGGGCCTGCTCGGCGGCGCGTTGACGCAACTTGCCGACAATCAGGCGACGGGTGAACGGCAACAGGCACAGCAGGCCGAAGATATCGCTGATAAAACCGGGCAGCAGCAACAGGCCGCCGCCGACGGCGATCAACAGGCCTTCGAGCATTTCCTGCTCGGGCAGCTCGCCACGGGACAAACGCTCACGGGCACGCCAGGCGGTCGCCACCCCGGCCACACGCAGCAACACGCTGCCCAGCACGGCGCTGCCAATCACCAGCAGCAAGGTCGGCAACACGCCAATGGCGCTGCCCACTTTGATCAACACCGCCAGTTCAATGATCGGGAACAACAGAAACAAAAACAGAAAAGCACGCATCTATCGGTTTCCTCGGTGCGGAATGCACCTTCATTGAATGCTAGGTGGCGTTGGCATTCTGTGAATTCAAGCCGGGGCTTGCTCCGCCGTTGGCCAGCTTTGCGCGCGAGCCAGTGCTACCAAGGCCTGGCGCACTTCCAGGGCAGTGTTACAGGATGTTGGGAACGGTAGCCAATGCAGGCCAACCCCAATGCGCAGGTGGAAGCCTTCGCTATCGATACCCGCCAGTTCGGCCGGGGCATGGGTGGGCAAACCGGCCAGTTCCACGTAGTGGGCGATGGCGTTGGCGTGGTCGCTGTGCATATGCTCGACCATGCTCAGCTCCGCCTCACCGAAAAACGGGTTGGCCAGGCTGACCTGTTCCACCCAGTGAATGGCGCCAAAACCACCGATATAACGCGAGCGCACCGGCTCCAGTACCCAGAAATCGAAGTCGTGGGCCTGGTGATAGCCCTCGGACTCGGGGAAGTAGCGGTAGTAACGCTCGGCGGCAGCAGCGATAGCCGCTTCGTCGGTGATTTTGCGCGCCTGCGCCAGCACGGTCAGGCGGCCGACGGCCTGCACATCTTCAGCGCCACGCTCGCCCACCAGCAGGGAGCACTTGGGCTCGACCTGCAGATTATGGGTGTGTTGGGCAATGCGGCTGATCAGAATCAGCGGGTAACCGTTGGCGTCCAGGCAGTACGGCACCACCGATCCGAAAGGGTAGCCCGGCATGGACTTGGAGAGCGTGGAGAGCGCCCCACGGTATTCCTTGAGTAGCAATTCTCGGGCATGCTTGCCGACTTTCACGCTCACCTTATGACTCCTCGTTGAGAATTCGTCTCGAAGACGGACAGGTGCCCAGCTTAACGGTTGCGCGCGCCAACGGGGTAACAACGTATCAGGTGGCGCAATACGCTCATGCACAGCAGGGCCATTGCCCACCAACCTTCTGGGGATGTGGTTATGGAACTCAAAGATAAAGTCATCGTTATCACCGGCGGTGGCCAAGGCCTGGGCCGTGCCATGGGCGAATACCTGGCCGCACGCGGCGCCAAGCTGGCGCTGGTAGACCTGAACCAGGAACGCCTGGATGAAACCGTAGCCGCCTGCAAAGCCGCCGGTGGCGACGCCCGCGCCTACCTGTGCAACGTGGCCAACGAAGAGCAAGTGACCCACACCGTGGCGCAGATCGCCGACGACTTCGGCGCTATCAACGGCCTGGTCAACAACGCCGGTATCCTGCGTGACGGCCTGACCATCAAGGTAAAAGACGGCGAGCTGTCGAAAATGAGCCTGGCCCAGTGGCAATCGGTTATCGACGTCAACCTGACTGGTGTATTCCTGTGCACCCGTGAAGTGGCGGCCAAGATGATCGAGCTGAAAAACCAGGGCGCGATCGTCAACATCTCCTCCATTTCCCGCGCCGGCAATATCGGCCAGGCCAACTACTCCGCCGCCAAGGCCGGTGTAGCGGCTGACACCGTGGTGTGGGCCAAGGAACTGGCGCGTTACGGCATTCGCGTAGCGGGCGTGGCTCCGGGCTTTATCGAGACCGAGATGGTCGCCAGCATGAAACCCGAAGCCCTGGAAAAAATGACCTCGGGCATTCCGCTCAAGCGCCTGGGCCAGCCGAAAGAGATTGCTCACTCGGTGGCTTATATCCTGGAAAACGACTACTACACCGGTCGTATCCTGGAGCTGGACGGCGGCCTGCGCCTGTAATTGCAGCGCCCAATAAAAAGCCCCGCCAAGTGCGGGGCTTTTTGTTTTCAAACACGACACTACTGGCAAACGGCGCACCCTACGAAAACGAGGCTGCCTTCCGATCTGTTTACCAACCCACGCCGAAACCGACGCTGTAGCGGGTTTCGTCGATCTCGCCTTCTTTGGCGCCGCTGACGATATTTTTCTCGGCCTTCATATTGAGCGAGGCCCAGTCGGTGACCTTGTAGCGCAGCCCCGCTTCGGCATCGAGTTCGTACTCGCTGTCGCCGCCAATCGGCTTGCCGATTTCGCCGTTGCTGAACAATTCAAAGGTCTTGCCCACCAGGTAGCGGTTGTAGTCCCACTTCAGGCCCAGGGAGTAGAAGTCGTCGCTGCCGCCGTCTTTGTATTCGTAGTCGTTCTGGTTGACCAGGGTGGCCAGGGAGAAGGCGCCCAGTTCGTCGTCCCAGAATTGGTAACCAGGACCGGTACCGATGGTGCGCTGGCTGGAGACGTCCTCGATATGGTCGCGCTTGTAGCTCAAGCGGCCTTGCCAGAACCAGTGCTCGTCAAGAAAGCGGTCCAGGGCGTATTCGGCGTTCCAGTTGTTGGTGGTGGTCACGTCGTCCTGCGACTCGCGGTTGTAGCCGCCTTCGGCGTTATGCCGCCATTTGCCGTGGCGGGCGGTGGTTTTGAAGTCGACGTCGTAGTCGTCGGTGTCTTTGTCGGCGCGCTTGTAGTCCAGGCCGACGTCGACATTGCCCTTCCACACCAGGTCTTCGACCAGGGGCTTGGGCTTGATGATTTGGTCGATGCTCGCCAGCTCGATGGTTTTCGGCGCTTCGCCGTTGACCAGGGTGACCTTGCCGTCGTCCGCCGCTTGCAGCGACTTGGCGCGCTCGCCGGTGACGTCGTCGGTTTTCACCAGCAGCTCGCGGGTGCTTTCCAGGGTTTTCACGTCTTTCCAGCTCAGCACGATGGTGCCGCCGTAGCTGGTTTGCACCACCAACTTGCCGCCGTCAAACAGCTTGATTTCGCCGGTCAGGCGGTCACCGTTCTTCATCCATACGGTGTCGGCCAGCAGGGGAGTTGCCGCCAGCGTCAGCGCGGCGCACGAAAGGGCTTGGGACAGCTTGTTGGTAAACCGCATGGGGATCTAGACCGCTCCGTAATGTAGGGGCCGCGCACTGTATAGGAACAACCGGGTGCTGGCGCGCAAAACCAATGCAAGCAAAGACCGACGGATATCGCGTGAGTTCAACGCAATTGCCCCGCAAGTCTTGCTCCAGAGCCTGCCGCTGGGCTTTAGCCGGCGTGGGCCGGGGGCTGGCGGTGAGCACGTTTTTTCGCCGCGCGCCGTTGCCCCGGCGCGGTATAAGCTGAGCCTCTTTGCATCGGGGATCAGCATGCCAGCGAAAAAAGTCAGCGCCACGACAGGCCCGGACATGGCCAACGAAGACGCCGACGCGCGCCGCACGGCGCTGTACGTCACCCTGGCGCAAGTGCCCGCCGGTTGCGTGGTGAGCTACGGCCAACTGGCCGAATTGGCCGGCCTGGGCCGCGCCGCGCGCTGGGTCGGCCGCACCCTGAGCCAGTTGCCCGATGGCAGCACCCTGCCCTGGCACCGTGTGGTCGCCGCTGGTGGCCGCCTGAGCCTGGCCGCCGGCACCGTATCGGGCGAGGAACAACGGGCACGGCTGCGCGCCGAAGGCGTGCGCATGGTCAACCAAAGGGTGGATATCAAGCGCCATGGCTGGCGCCCAACGGAGTACAGCGGTTAGAGTGCGCCCTGTTTTTTGCGATCCGGTTGGCATGTACGACCGGGCTTTTCACGTTCTCGTATTAGCAGGCAGATAACCGCCCAATGGCCCGTAAAACCTGGCGTGCCGCGCTCGCCGCCTATGCCTCGCCTGCCAGTCTGGCGTTGCTGCTGCTTGGCTTCGCCGCTGGCTTGCCTTACATGCTGGTGTTTTCCACCTTGTCGGTGTGGCTGCGCGAGGCGGGTGTATCGCGCGAGACCATCGGTTTTGCCAGCCTGATCGGCCTGGCCTACGCGTTTAAATGGATCTGGTCGCCGCTGCTCGACCAATGGCGCCTGCCGCTGCTCGGCCGCCTGGGCCGGCGCCGTTCGTGGCTGGTTCTGGCGCAGATCGTGATTGCCGTGGGCCTGATCGGCATGGCCTTGTGCGACCCGCGCGCCCACCTCACCTGGCTGATCGCCATTGCCGTGCTGGTGGCCTTTGCCTCCGCCACCCAGGACATCGCGGTCGACGCCTACCGCCTGGAAATCGCCGACGACACCCGCCAGGCCGCCCTCGCCGCCAGCTATATGCTCGGTTACCGCGTGGCCGCCCTGCTGGCCACCGCCGGTGCGCTGTATTTCGCCGAGTGGTTTGGCTCCACCACCAGTGCTTATGAGTTTGGTGCCTGGGCCAGTACCTACCTGTTGTTCGCGGTGATGATGCTGCCGGGGCTGCTCACCTCGCTGTGGATGCGCGAGCCCGATGTGGATATGCCGGTGCAGACCACCACCTCGCGCTTCAAGCTCAAGGACCAGCTGTATTCGGTGCTTATCCTGCTCGTGATGCTGATCTCCCTACCCGCCATGATCACCGGCCTACTCGACCGCGCCTGGCCGCGTGCGGCGCTGTATGCGATTTTCCTCGGTGCCTGCCTGATGCCCGCCGGCCGCCGCCTGATTGCGCCGGTACGCGACTTGCTCAGCCAGCAGCGCAAGCAACTGATCGTCGCCGCGCGCGGCAAGGTGATCCCCAACTTCGATTTCGTCCACCAGGCGGTGTCGATGATTGTGTTGATCATAATCCTGGTCACCGCCGCCGCCGCGGCCAAGGCCTTCAACAGCGGCGCCTGGCCGCGCGGCACCATGTATGTGCTGATTGCCCTGGCCTGCGTATCGGCGCCGGGGCGCTTGCTGATGGCGCCGGTGGTCACGCCCATCAGCGAGTTTGTACAGCGCTACCGCTGGCAGGCCCTGTTGCTGTTGGGGCTGATCGCTACCTATCGCATGTCGGATACGGTGATGGGGGTAATGGCCAACGTCTTCTACATCGACCAGGGCTTTAGCAAGGAACAGATCGCCAGCGTCAGCAAACTCTTCGGCCTGGTGATGACCCTGCTGGGTGCCGGGGCCGGCGGCCTGCTGATCGTGCGCTTTGGCATCATGCCGATCCTGCTGATTGGCGGCGTGCTGTCGGCGGCCACCAACCTGATGTTTATGTGGCTGAGCGACATGGGCGCCAACCTCGACATGCTGATCCTGACCATCTCGGCCGATAACTTCAGCGCCGGGTTGGCCACATCGGCCTTCGTTGCCTACCTGTCGAGCCTGACCAACCTGAAGTTCTCGGCCACCCAATACGCCCTGCTCAGCTCGATCATGCTGTTGCTGCCGCGGCTGATTGGCGGCTACTCAGGGGTGATGGTGGAGAACGTCGGCTACCACAAGTTCTTCCTGATCACCGCGCTGCTGGGCATTCCGACGCTGATCCTGATTTGCTGGCAATGGCAGCAGATGGCAAGTGCGCCAGCCGCGCCGGTTGAAGAGCCGCCGACGGTGAGCAGCGAGGAAAAAGCGCAGGTTTAACCCCCCCCAAAAAGCCGGCTTAATGCCGGCTTTTGCTTTTCTACGATCAAGATTTTCGAGGCTAAGGCCAGGCAAGGCGCCCCGGAGCTTTTAAGCGCAGCGTACTGCAGTACGTGAGCATTAAAAGCGAGGACGCAACGCAGCATGGCCGACGACCCGGAAATCGTTGCCGAACACTAAGCAGGTTCTTGGACCATGCGAATCACCCGTTGAGGAAAGGGGATGGCGATGCCGGCCTCCTGCAAACGGTCTCGTATCTCTTCGTTGAACTTGAATGTCAGACTCCAGTAGTCGCCAGTCTTGACCCACACCCGCAGCGACATCTTGATCGAGCTATCCCCAAGCGAGGCCACCACTACCGCCGGTGCCGGGTCTTTGAGTACGCGCTCGTCGGCGGCCATATCGGTCAGCACTTGCTTGGCCGCCTGCAGGTCAGCGTCGTAGTCGATGCCGATATCGAACACCACCTGGCGCGTGGCCTGGCGGTTGTAGTTGGTGATAATGCCGTTGGACAGGCCGCCGTTGGGCATGATCACGGTCTTGTTATCGCCGGTGCGCAGCACGGTATGGAAGATCTGGATGTTATCCACCGTCCCGGTCACGCCCTGCGCCTCGATCACATCGCCAATGCGGAAGGGGCGGAACAGCAGAATCAGCACGCCGCCGGCAAAATTGGCCAGGCTGCCTTGCAACGCCAGGCCGATGGCCAGGCCGGCGGCACCGATGGCGGCAATAAACGAGGTGGTCTCGACGCCAATCATCGAGGCCGCGCTGATCACCAGCAGCACTTTGAGAATGATATTGGCCAGGGTGCCAATAAAGCCCTGCAACGCCGGGTCGCCCAGGCGTTTGCCGATCAGCGCGCTGAGGTTGTGGGTAAGGCGGTTGATCAACCACCAGCCAATTGCCAACACCACCAGGGCCAGCAGGACACGGCCGCTGTAGGCCATGATGATTGGCAGCCACGCCTGCGAGGCGTCCACCAGATGATCGATTTGCGCGTCGAAATCCATAACCCACTCCTCCGCTGCCTGACCGCCCTAATGCCGGTCATAGAAAGCAGCTGTTGTAGGTTGCGACGCCTTGGAGGGGGGATGGTTCCCACCAGTTACTCGACCTACGTCCGTGCAGACGCGGTTTCTTAAAACGTAGCGAGCGAAGGATAGGCAAGGCGGAAACAGGTGAAAAAAGCGGAGTTGGCTGTAGCCAATGAGCATTTTTTAACCTGTTTCCAAC
>JBCECW010000061.1:0-11375 GCA_039207785.1 Pseudomonas sp.
GTACACGGCAAGTCGTTGTTCGAGCTGTTCGAGGAAATTGACGAGGACTGGTTTCGGCGCAAGGTCGATACCGTGGTTACCCTCGGCACCCGCGCGTTCAGCCTGTGGGAACAGCGGCCGTACCTGGTGCACTTCAAGAACTACCAGCCGATCACCGGCCGCGCCGACTTTATGTACCAGAACGTCACCCTGCTGCCGCTGGCAGCCAGCAGCGGGCAGGTGGAGCATATCTGCGTGGTGATCTACGACGCGACCGAGGCGGCGGTGCACAAGAATGCCTCGTGACCGCGCAAACGATGGAACATACCGCGTGCGCCCTACCCCCTCACCCTAACCCTCTCCCCAAGGGGGCGAGGGGACTGGAACGCTTCACGCTTTAGCTCCCCTCGCCCGCTTGCGGGAGAGGGGCTGGGGGAGAGGGCAACCGGCGACGCGGTTTACTTCTTCTTGCGCGGCCCGGTGTTAAAGCTCGGCACTTTGCGAATGGCTTTGACCGGTGCCTCCAGCGGCTCCGCACTCTCGGTCCATTTACCAAGGGTTTTCTTGCCACCCCCGCCGCCGGTTTTCGGCTTCTTGGGCTTCTTCGGTTTTTTCAGCACCTGCCCGCTCGGATCGGTCATCGGCACCCGGTGCTCGGGCTCGAAGTCTTGCTCTTCACTGCGCTGCAACGTCTGCCGGGTCAGCACTTCGATGGCCGAGAGCAGTTGTACTTCATCGGCACACACCAGCGAGATGGCCTGGCCGCTATTGCCGGCACGGCCGGTACGACCGATACGGTGCACATAGTCTTCCGCGACGATGGGCAGGTCGAAGTTGACCACCAGGGGCAGGTCGTCGATATCCAGGCCACGGGCGGCGACGTCGGTGGCCACCAGGATCTGGATCTCCCGTTGTTTGAAGCGGTCGAGCGCACGCTGGCGGGTGGCCTGCGGTTTATCGCCGTGGATGCCGTCGGCACTGACACCTTGCGCCTGGAGCATGTCGCAGAGCTGGTCGACGCCATTGCGGGTCTTGGCAAACACCAGCACCTGGCCCCAGCGGTGCTTTTTCAGCAGGTGTGAAAACAGCTCGGGCTTACGCTTTTTATCCACCGGGATAATCCACTGCTTGACGCTGCTGGCCGCCACGTTACGCGGGCTGACCTCGATGCTCAGCGGGTCGCGCAGGGTGTTGCCGGCCAGGGCGCGAATGGCATCGGAGAAGGTGGCGGAGAACAGCAGGGTCTGGCGCTTTTTCGGCAGCGCGGCATAGATATCGCGCAGCTCTTCGGAGAAACCCAGGTCGAGCATCCGGTCGGCTTCATCGAGTACCAGGGTTTGCAGCTGGTTGAACTTCACCGCGTTCTGACGGAACAGGTCGAGCAGGCGCCCCGGCGTGGCCACCAGGATGTCGATGCCTTTGCGCAGCTTCATCATCTGCGGGTTGATACTCACGCCGCCGTACACCGCATAGGTGCTCAGCGGCAGATGCTGGCCATACACACGAATGCTTTCGTGCACCTGCTCGGCCAGCTCGCGGGTGGGGCACAGCACCAGCGCGCGCACCGAGTTGCTGGCCACCTGCGGGCCTTCCAGGGTCAGGCGCTGCAACAGGGGCAAGGCGAAACCGGCGGTTTTGCCGGTGCCGGTCTGGGCCGCCGCCATCAGGTCGCGACCGGCCAACACGGCCGGGATGGCCTGGGCCTGAATCGGCGATGGGGTTTTGTAGTCGAGCTCTTGCAGGGCACGCAGCAAGGGTTCGATCAGGCCTAGGGTGGCGAATGTCATGACAGGTAACTCGACGGCGTATCAGAAGGCCGGCAGTTTACCCTGTTCGCCGCTTACTCAACCATGGCGCGCCAGCTGCAGGGCGTCGGCGATCTTTTTCGCCGGCACTTTCTGCAAGCGGCACAGCAGGCCATGGGAGATGCGCTGGATACCGTGCTGCTCACGCAACTGGCCGGCCATAAACAGGGTCAGGTTGGCGGCCATCTCCGCATCGGCCATGGCCCGGTGCGCCTTGCCGGTCACTGGCAGACGCGCCCAGCTATTGAGGGTGCCGAGCTTGTGGTTGGGCGCCTGGGGCAACAAGCGCCGGGCCAGCAACATGGAGCAGGCGAACGGCTGCACGCGTTGGCGGTTGATCAGGCCAAGCTCGGCGTCCCAGAACTTCTGGTCGAACGAGGCGTTGTGCGCCACCAGTGGAATGGCCCCGACAAACTCGGCCACCGCCTCCATCACCTCGGCAGCCGGCGGCGCATCGCGCAGCATGGCGTTGCTGATACCGGTCAGGCTTTCAATAAAGGGCGGCACCCAGACGCCGGTTTTCATCAGGCTCTGAAAGCGCCCGACGATACGCCCGTCCTCAACGATCACCGCGGCGATTTCAGTAGCACGGCAGCTTTGCCCAGGGGACATGCCAGTGGTTTCAAAGTCGATTACAGCGATGGGTTCCACGGCAGGTCTCGTCAATGCGCAAAAACGGACGCCAAGGGTAACAGGCGTTTGGCGCCTCAGCGCAGAAGCAAAGCGCCTTCAATCGGCACATAGCGAGTCGCCGCGCGTACCAGCGACTGCGCCGTCAGCCCCGGCACACCATAGGCCACGGCCTCGGTGCCGTAGCTGCGGACCTTGTCCAGCAACATATCGAAGTCGCCATCGCCGGAGGCCAGCACCACGCAGTCGACGCGCTGGGCGGCGTCCATGATGTCGATGGTGATGCCCACATCCCAGTCGCCCTTGGCCGAGCCGTCGCTGCGCTGGATATAGGGTTTGAGTTTTACCGTAAACCCCAGGTTGCGCAGGATCTGCTGGAACTGCTGCTGCTTGGGATCGCCGCGGTCGATGGCATAGGCGTAGGCCTCGACGATCTGCCCACCGGCGCTGATATCGGCCCATAGCGCGGCATAGTTGAAGTGGCAGCCATGGGCCTGACGCACGGTGTAGTAAAGGTTTTGCACATCGGCGAACACCGCGATTCTTTTCACCAGCCTGACTCCTGGGGCTGCCCAACTGCGGGCAGTATGCCATCAGAGGGCCAATAATGGCCCTGCGCAATCTGCTAACCGGTCGCCACAATTGCTACGTTGGACGGCTGCGGCCCTTGGGCTAAAGTGGCGCCCTTGCTTCTGCTGCCGTGACCTTTGCAATGAATCCTTTGCCCGTAATCCGCGATGCCTGGTTTTTCTTCAGCCGTAACCTGAGCACCATCGCCGTGCTGTGCCTGCCCCTGATCATGCTCGAAAGCCTGGCGCAGTATGTGCTGGCCGCCAACAGCGGGCCGGATACCTCGCCGGCCTATAGCGTAGTGGTGGGCCTGCTGTTCTATCCGCTGTACACCGCCGCGCTGATCATCTTTCTTGCCGCCCGCAGCAATGGCGAACAGCCGCGCCCGGCCAATATCTGGGCGCTGGCCTTGAGCATGTGGCCACGCTTTGCCGTGCTGGCCGCCCTGAGCACCTTGCTGATCATGCTGGGTATCAGCCTGATGCTGATTCCGGGCATCTATGTGCTGGTCAAACTGGCGTTCTCCGAATACCTGCTGGTACTGCGCGGGCTGACCCCGCTGGCGGCGATGCGCGACAGCTTTAGCCAAACCAACGGTCATTTCGCCCGCGTGCTGGCCTGCCTGCTGTGCGTGATGGTGCCGCTCTGGGCCCTGGACCTGCTGAGCTACAACCTGGCCGGCAAGGACAACGACCTGCTGCTGTTTGCCCTGGACTGCGGCAATGGCTTTTTGCAGCTGTTTGCCAGCGTGGTGACCTTCCGCCTGTTTATGCTGATCAGCAGCGAAACAGCGCGCGGCTGATTTCCAGCTAGGCTCATGGGAAGCCTTTCCCGGAGCCTGTTCCATGGCTGATGCCAACCCCAGCGTTCTGTCCCACCTGTCCATCGGCACCAATCACTTCGAGCGTGCGCTGCTGTTCTATGACCGTGTGCTCGCCACCCTCGGTTGCAAGCGGGTAATGGAACACCCCGGTGCCGTGGCCTGGGGGCGGATGTATCCGGAGTTCTGGCTGCAGGTGCCCATCGACGGCCAACCGGCCAGCGTCGGCAATGGCACCCATATCGGCTTTGTCGCCCAAGACAAGGAGTCGGTGGATGCTTTCTACGCCGCCGCCCTGCTGGCCGGCGCCAGCGGTGATGGGCCACCGGGGCCACGGCCGCATTACGGCGAGCAGTATTACGGCTGCTTTGTGCGTGACCTGGACGGCCACAAGATCGAGGCTACCTACTGGGACGCGACCCCGCTGTACGAGATCTATATGGAGCCCAGCGGCGAAGAGGCCTCGCCTTAGCGGCTGCCGCTGTACTGCTTGGCCTGCCGCGCGATCCAGCCTTCATCAAGCATCTGTTGCAGCGCGGTGGTCATCAGCGTTTCCTCATGCTGCAAAGCGCGAACGCGGGAAAAGCCGACAAACAATTCCGTATGTGCATCCGGCTGGTAGCGGGCCTTGGCGATGGCCGCCGCGTATTGCGGTTGCAGCAGTTCGAAGTCCACCTGGCAGTCGGTGCCGATCACCGCCCCGAGCCGGCCGCGCAATAACATCTGCAACAGCTGCTGCTCGTTATTGACTCCCCGCTTGAGCAAGGTGCTGTCGCTATCGAAGGGCTGGAAGTACGCCGACTCGTGGACAAAACCGATCACCTTGTCCTTCAGGTCGCTATAGCCCTGCAACTGCTCGGCATCGCCGCTGGCGGTGTAGAACCGCGGCGCGCAGGCGTAGTAAGGCTGGGGCAGGTACTGGATGTACTGTTCGCGGTCGGGGGTTTTCGCCAGGCCGATCATCAAGTCGGCACGCCCCTGTTGCAGGTCGGCCAGGCCACGCGCCCAGGGCGCGCGCTTGATATCGAAACGCAGGCCGCTGCGCCGACCGATTTCGTTCAGCACGTCGATATCCAGGCCCACCAGGTTGCCGTGGCTATCGAGCATGCGAAACGGTGGCCAGAGATCAGTCATTACCCGCAATGGCTCGCGCTCGTCAGCAACGACGAGCTGGCACAACAACGCGATCAACAGCAATGACCAACGCATTTGTCATCCTTTAATGGGCTACTGACCGCCTGGACACACAGGGGAGGTCATACAACTGCCGGGTAATCTACAGGGGCTTGTGTGACATTCGCCAGACCCTGGCGCAATTGGGCGAAATCGCCAGGAGCGGTTATGCTCCGGCTCGCCCCTTTTGCCACGTGGCCCTGCCCATGCCCTTGTTCCACACCCAGCGTTTGCGCAAATTCCTGTTGTTTGTCGTGCTCCTTGCCATTGCCCTTGCCGTGCTGGTGTACAGCATCACCTGGCACCCGGCTGACCGTGAAGAAGCGCCCCTGAGTTGCGCCACCAACACCGCCACCCTGCAGCCGGGGCAAGCGCTCAAGGTGATGACCTGGAACGTGCAATACCTGGCCGGCAAGCGTTACGTATTCTGGTACGACCTGGCCGATGGCAGTGGCCCGGATACCCGCCCCACCGCCGCTGACCTGGCTTACAGCCTAGACGAAGTGGTGCGTATCCTGCGCGATGAACAACCCGATATCGTCTTGCTGCAGGAGCTGCACGAAAACACCAAGGCCACCGACTACCAGAACCAGCTGGCCCTGCTCCATGAGCGCCTGGCGGATGTCTATCCGTGCAGCAGCCAGGCGTTCTACTGGAAGGCCGACTTTGTTCCGCACCCGAAAATCCGTGGCAGCGTAGGTATGAAGCTCGGCACCCTGAGCCGCTATCGCATCAGCAGCGCCGAACGTCTGCAACTGCCCACGCCGCCGGCCGATCCGCTGACCCGCCAATTCAACCTCAAGCGCGCGTTACTGGTGAACTACCTGCCGATTCGCGGTGGCGGCCAGTTGGCCGTGATCAACACCCACCTGGATGCCTTTGCCCAAGGCGACGACACCATGCAGCGCCAGGTGGCCATGGTTGACCAGCAACTACAGGCCTTGAACGCAGCGAAAACCCCGTGGGTGATCGGCGGCGACTTCAATCTGTTGCCGCCAGGGCAATACCAGCGCCTGTCCGAACGCCAGCGCAGCTGGTATGCGCCGGACAGCGAGTTGCAGGTACTGGCCGGCAAATACCCGATGATCCCCAGCCTGCAGGAAGCAGGCGGCGCGGACCAGGCAGCCTGGTACACCCACTACCCCAACGACCCGCAGGTAAGTGGCCCCGACCGTACCCTCGATTACCTGTTCCACAGCCCGATGCTGGAGCGGGTAGCCGCCAATGTGCGGCAGGTGGATACCCTGCGGATCTCCGACCATTTGCCGTTGATTGCGCGGTTTTTGCTCCCCGCAAAAAACCCTTGAGCGGACGATCGCTTGGTGCGCGGAGCGCACCCTACGAGACCGCGCCATACACAAACCGTATCGTTTACGCCGAACCCGTAGCTAAACGGGTTAGCGGCGGGGCTTGGCGCGGGCAGTGGGTTCGGCGATCAGAGGGTCGTCGGGCCAATAGTGTTTGGGATAGCGACCCTTCAATTCCTTCTTTACCTCGGCATAGGTACTGCGCCAGAAGTTGGCCAGGTCTTGCGTCACCTGCACCGGCTTGCGCCCCGGTGACAGCAGATGCAACTTCACCACCTGCCGCCCGCCGGCAATGCGCGGGGTGTCGGCCAGGCCGAACAGCTCCTGCATACGCACCGCCAGCACCGGCGGCGCTTCGCTGTAGTCGATGCCGATACGCGAGCCGGACGGCACCTCGATAGCCTTGGGCGCCTGCTCTTCCAGGCGCTGGGGCAGCGGCCAGGGCAGCAGGGTTTGCAGCATATTGTGCAGCTCCAGATTGCCGAAGTGACTCAAGCGCGTGACCTTGCCCAGGTAGGGTTGCAGCCAGGTTTCCAGACTGGCCAGCAAGGCGGCATCACTGACATCCGGCCATTCGCTGCTGGCACCGTGGGCCAGGTCAAGCTGGCGCAACAGGGCGATACGCGCCTGCCATTGGCGCAGCTCCGGGGTCCAGGGCAGTAGCGCCAGACCTTTGCGGCGTACCAGGCCAAGCAGCGCGCGGCTACGGGTGGCTTCGTCGAGGTCTTTGAGCGGTTCGCGATTAAGCACCAGCTCACCGACACGCCATTGTCGTTCGGCCTTAAGCACGCCTTCGCGCTCGTCCCATTCCAGCTCTTCGCGGATACGCACTTGCTCGCGCAGCACGGTGTCGAACAACGCCGGCTCCAATTCTGCCGCCAGGTAAATGCGTTCTTCACGCTGGCCCTGGCGGCTGCCCAGTTCGGCGATCACCAGCCACGGCTGTTTCATCAGCGCATCGGGTTCACCGAATTGCGCGGCGCGGCCATTGGCCAGGCGATATTCACCGCCGCCGGCACGCCGTTGCTGGGCCACGCGGTCGGGGTAGGCAAAGGCCAGTAGCGCACCCAGCCAGCGCGGGTGGTCGGGGTCGGCGACCGGCTCGCTCGGCTTGCCGCGTAGAAAACTGCGGAACTGTTTGGCCAATTGCCGCGCCCGTTGCACCCCGCCCTGCCCGCCACGCTGCCCGCGCTCTTCGCCACTGAGCAGGGCCAGGCGGCTGTGCAGATCGGCACCACCACCGCGCTGGATATCGCGCTCGCCCAGCAGCGCCGCCACATCACAGGCCAGGTCGGCCAACCCCAACGCCTGGCCACGCAATAACAGATGAGCGATACGCGGATGCGCCGGCAGCTCGGCCATGGCCTGGCCGTGGGGCGTGAGCTGGCCGTTGTCCTGCAGGGCACCGAGGCGCACCAGCAGGTCTTGCGCCTGGGCAAACGAGGCGCTGGGCGGTGCGTCCAGCCAGGCCAGTTCTTGCGGAGTAACGCCCCAGCGCGCCAATTGCAGGGCCAGGCCACAGAGGTCGGCCTGGAGGATTTCGGCACTGCCATAGGCGGCCATCTGCTCGTGCTGGGCTTGCGACCACAGGCGGTAACAGGCGCCCGGCTGCAAACGCCCGGCCCGCCCGGCG
Organism: Pseudomonas sp.; assembly: GCA_039207785.1. Taxonomy (GTDB): domain Bacteria; phylum Pseudomonadota; class Gammaproteobacteria; order Pseudomonadales; family Pseudomonadaceae; genus Aquipseudomonas. The sequence goes on from JBCECW010000061.1 coordinate 7,918, forward strand.
CGCTGGGTGGCGCTGGCGCGGGAGATTCGCTGGGTGTCCAGGCGGGTCATGCCGCTGCCGGGGTCAAAGCGCGGTACACGGGCAAAGCCAGCATCCACCACCACCCGCACGCCATCGATGGTCAGGCTGGTTTCGGCAATATTGGTGGCCAGCACCACTTTGCGTTTACCGGCCGGCGCTGGCTCGATAGCGGCGCGCTGAGCTTTGAGGTCGAGCTCGCCATGCAGCGGGCAGAGCAGAATATCGCTACGGCCTTGCAGGGCTTCGGCGAGTTGGTCGTTTACTCGGCGGATCTCGCCCTGCCCCGGCAAAAACACCAGCACGCTGCCGGGCTCATCATTCAGGGCCTGCAACACGGTTTGTACCGTGCGCGGCTCCAGCCCTTCCTTGGCATACGGGCCACCTGGCTGGAACGGCCGGCCCCAATGGGTTTCCACCGGGAACATGCGCCCTTCACTGCTGACCACCGGGGCGTTATCCAGCAGCGCCGACAAGCGTTCGCCTTCCAGGGTGGCGGACATCAGCAGCACCTTTAGCGGCGGCTCGTCACGCAGCAAGGCGCGCCCGTTGAGGGTGAGTGCCAAAGCCAGATCCGCGTCCAGATTTCTTTCGTGGAATTCATCAAAGATCACCAGGCCGACGCCTTCGAGCGCCGGGTCGTCCTGCAAGCGGCGGGCAAGAATACCCTCGGTGACCACCTCGATACGGGTGGCCGCACTCACCTTGCTTTCCAGGCGAATGCGATAGCCCACGGTTTGCCCCACCGGTTCGCCCAGCTCGCTGGCCAGCCGCTCCGCCGACGCCCGCGCGGCCAGGCGCCGGGGTTCGAGCATCAGGATCGACTGCCCGGCCAGCCAGCTTTCATTCAGCAACGCCAGCGGCACGCGAGTGGTCTTGCCGGCGCCGGGCGGCGCTTCCAGCACGGCCTCGTGGCGCTCGGCAAGGGCCTGGCGCAGGGCGGGAAGAACGGCGTCGATGGGCAGGCGGGTCATGGACATGGAAAGGTCATTGGCAGCGGGCACAGTAGGCCGGCGAGTATACCGGCGAACACTGCGCTACAACTCGCGGTCTTAGCTCTGGGCTCACAGCCCGCCCGACTTGTATAGTTGCCCCAATTTTTCCCATGGAGTGTGTGCTATGCCCGTGAAGTCTCGTGTCATTGGTGGTGCGTTGATCGTCGCTTTGCTCACTCAACTGAGCGCCTGCGGCAGCATTTTTTTCCCTGATCGCCGCGGCCAGATCGAAGGCAAGATCGACCCGGTCGTAGCCGGCCTCGATGCCATCGGCCTGCTGTTCTATATCATTCCTGGCCTGATCGCCTTCGGCATCGACTTTGCCACCGGCGCCATCTATTTCCCCGAAGGCCAGAGCGCGCAGATCGACCCGCAGAAACTGCAAGACACCATCGGCAGCGACGGCAAGGTCGACAACGTACGCCTCAAGGCCCTGATCGAACACGAAACCGGCCGCAGCCTGCCGCTGGATGATCCGCGTCTGATCCAGCGCAGCGGCAGCCTGCAACAACTGGCCGCGCTTGGCCTGCAACCCGCCGCATGAAACTGACCCAGGCGCACGAGCGCCTATTGCGTCAGGCCACCCTGGCCTCGCTGTCGGTGGCGATCATCCTGATCGTCGCCAAGGGCCTGGCCTGGTGGCTAAGCGGTTCGGTCAGCCTGCTGGCGGGCCTGACCGACTCGCTGCTCGACGGCGCCGCCTCGTTGCTCAACTTGCTGGCGGTGCACTATTCCCTGCGACCAGCCGACGACGATCATCGTTATGGCCACGGCAAGGCCGAAGCCCTGTCGGCCATCGCCCAGGCATTGTTTATTGCGGTGAGTGCGGTGCTGGTGGCCATCCAGGCGGTGGAGCATTTGCGCCATCCCGAACCGCTGGGTTCGCCGGAATTGGGGATCGCGGTGATGCTGCTGTCGCTGGCCCTGACCGCCGCGCTCCTGGCCTTCCAGTACCGGGTGATCCGGATTACCGGCTCCACTGCCATACGTGCCGATTCGCTGCATTACCGCTCCGACCTGATGCTCAACAGCAGCATCCTGCTGGCCCTGGTATTGGCCTGGTTTGGCTGGCAGCAACTGGACGCGCTCTTCGGCTTGGGGATTTCGGCTTATATCCTCTGGAGCGCGGTGCAGATCGTGCGCGAAGCGATTGCCGTGCTGATGGATGAGGAGCTGCCGGCAGAGGTCAGCACGCACATGCTGGAGCTGGCGTGTGCAGTGCCGGGGGTGCTAGGTGCCCATGACTTGCGCACGCGGATTTCCGGCTCCCATTGGTTTGTGCAATTGCATCTGGAGTTGCCCGGCGAGCTAAGCCTGACGGTGGCCCATGGCTTGTGCGAAGACGTTGAGAAAGCGATTGTCGCCGCCTATCCCCGGGCCGAAGTGCTGGTGCACGCCGACCCGCAAGAGGTGGTCAAACCCCGTCCATAGATCGCTTGGTGGCGGAGCGCACCCTACGGTGGCGGCGCGGCCTCGTAGGGTGTGCTCCGCGCACCATGGCGATTTATGCGCAAGCGTTAATTCACGCTGTAACCGCGCCCCGCCAGGCAGGCGCCGAGTGAGCGGCGGTAGATATCCGCCACGTTCTGCGCCGGCGCATAGGTGGCTTGCGAGGGGTCGAAACCGCTCTGGTTGACGGCCCAGCGGTGGCAGTCGTAGCGGTCCTGCGCCACCTGGGCTTCGCTCTGGCCACGCGCCGGATACGCCACCACGTCATAGCCATTGCCCTGCCAACCGTTGCTGCTGGTGACTTGCGGCGGCGGGCTGGTGACCACGTATTCCTGGCGGTCGGCCTGGTACAGGTAGTAGGTGCCGGCGGCGATAAAGTACAGCGCGCTGCCAATCCACAGTTGCTCGGCATAGGACGGCAAGGTGCGCACCCGCACGCCATACGGCGGCGTTACCACCACATAACTGGGGCCATAGGGGCGGTACCAGTAACCGTCGGCGTAGTAGTAGTCGATGCCACCGTGGGGCACTCGCCAGCGGCCGCTGGGGATGGTGTCGACCCGGTAACCCGGCTGCCAGCGCGGGCCCGGCCCCCAGCCGCCATCGGGACGGCCGCCATGCCATTGGTTGCTCGGCGGCGGTGGTGATTTGGCGCCCAGTTGCTTGCTGGGCCCCTGCGGGCCCTGGGGTGAGTTGTTGCTGGGGCGGCCGCGGTTATCGTCGTCATCACGCCCGCCGTTGTGGCCACCGTTGTAGCCGCCGTTATAACCCTGGTTGTAGCCGCCCTGGTTGTAGCCCCCATTGTTGTAACCGCCGTTGTTATAGCCACCGCCGTAGCCACCTTGCCCGTGTTCAGGGCGATTGTCCTCGCGGCGGCTCGGGCTGCTGGCGCCCAGGGTGCGGGCGGCGCCCTGTGGGCCTTGTTGCTGGGGAGTTTGCTGCTGTGGCGGACGACCGCCCTGGTTATTGCCGCCCTGGTTGCCGCCACCCTGATAG